>DATICC010000383.1:0-8917 GCA_035457045.1 Woeseiaceae bacterium
CCGGCGCCTTGCGTTTATCAATCTACAGGATGCCCAACGGCTGTTTCGCCTCGGCGAGGGCGTCAGCGGCATCCGGCTGGCCGTAACGGATATCTACGCTGCGCCGGCAACCGTGCGCCAGGTGGCCATGGACGGCGGTGGCGGCGTGCTGGTCAGCGACTGGACGCGACGCCATGTGAATTTCTTTCGCTCCATACAGATCACAAAGTCGATCCTGTTCGTGATTCTGCTCATGGTCATCGCCGTCGCCGCTTTCAATATCGTTTCGACGCTGGTGATGGTGGTCAAGGACAAACAGTCGGATATCGCAATTCTGCGTACCGTCGGCGCAACACCGTCGGCGATATTGAAAGTATTCATCGTCCAGGGAAGCATCATCGGCGTCCTGGGCACTGTCGCTGGGCTGCTGCTCGGCGTCGTCCTCACAGTGAACCTCGAGAGTATCGTGGCATTTATGGAATCCTCTTTCGGCATAAAGTTTCTGGCCGCCGACGTCTACTTCATCAGCGATCTTCCGGCCGACCTCCGCTGGTCGGATGTCGTCAGAATCTGTTCGATCGCGCTGCTGCTTGCCCTGCTGTCGACCGTCTATCCGGCGTGGCGCGGTGCGCGCACCATGCCTGCCGAGGCTTTACGGTATGAATAAGCTGTCAACGCCCTCCAACAGCGTCCTCTGTTGCAGAAACGTGGTGCGCCGCTTCACCGAGGCCGGTTCCATGCTCGAGGTGCTGAGCGGCGTTGATCTCGAGGTGCCGGCGGCGGAGCGACTGGCGATAGTCGGGACATCGGGCTCCGGCAAAACCACTTTGCTGCAGATCATGGGCGGACTCGACGATCCGACCGCTGGCGAGGTCGTCGTCGGCGGGCACACACTGGCCAATACGAGCGAAGCGCAAAAGAGCGAACTCCGAAATCGCTATATCGGTTTCGTCTACCAGTTCCATCATTTGTTGCCCGAGTTCTCGGCACAGGAGAATGTCGCCATGCCCTTGTTGATTCGACGCGAACCGAGGCGGATGGCGATGCAGAAGGCCGCGGACCTGCTTGCCCGGGTCGGTCTCGGCCAACGCCTGATGCACAAACCGGGCGAGCTGTCGGGCGGCGAACGTCAGCGCGCCGCGGTTGCCCGCGCGTTGATCACGCGGCCAAGCCTGGTACTCGCGGACGAGCCGACCGGCAATCTTGACGCCGGCAATGGCGAACACGTTCTCCAATTGATGCTCGAGCTCAATCGCGAACTGGAAACCAGCCTGGTCATCGTCACTCACGACGAATCGATAGCGCAACGCATGGACCGCGTGCTGGTGCTGGAGAACGGTACGCTAAGGAGAGCGTCCTGACAGGCGCCTTGCTCTATTTCGGCTTGCGCCGTTTCGCCAGGTAATCCGCAATGGATGCCCGCCACAGCAGATCGAGAGTGACGTAGCCGACGAATGCGGTGACGGATGCAAGCAGCACGCAGCCAAGCAGCATCGGCTGCCAGATGTGCAGGAACTGGCTGCCCAGCCACGTCAGGGACAGTTCGAATTCGAACGGCTGCGGCTCGAGACCGAGCAACGCGCGCCCTACCCAATACGCGGAAAAGAACATGGGGCCCATGGTCAGCGGATTGCTGATGAATGTGGTTACCGTGGCGACCGCCACGTTCACGCGAAAAGCTATCGCGAGCAGGGCCGCGATGAGCGGGTGACCCGGGATGGGCATGAAAGCGATGAACAGCCCGAGGGAAAACGCCGGCACCACGGAACGCCGCCGGATTCCGAACAAATCGGGGTCGTGCAGGAGATGGTCGAACGGTTCGATGAACCACTTCCGGCGCAGGCTCTCGCGATTGAGGGCAAATTTGCGAAAAAAGCGCCTTGGCATTGCGACAGATATCCGATTTGATCAAGCCGGACGGCTCGAGATGCAGGCGCGCATCATAACGAGAAACCGCAAGGAAGCGGAACATGTTGCGAATCGCAATTGGCGTGCTCATCGGTGCCTGTGTGCTGCACCGGGCGGAGAGTCTGCCGTCCGCACCATGGATGATCGCGATTGCCGTCATCGCAATGGGCCTGCTGCTCGAAGCCAGGTTGCGGCCGCTGGCCGCGGTCTTGCTCGGCTACCTGATCAGCGCCGGCGCCGCGCACATGGCCATTGCTGCACAGCTTCAGTCCCGATTCGAAGGCCAGACCTTTCAGTTCGATGCCGAAATCGAGGACTTTCCGGTCCTTGCGGGCGTAGCCCAGCGTCTCGTAATCAAACCTCTCGATCGACCTGATCTGCCGCCGCGGATTCGCCTCAGCTGGTACGAGCCCGCGCAACTGCCGCAGATCGGCGAAGTCTGGCAGGTGACCGCGCGGCTGCGTGCGCCGCGCGGACTCGCGAATCAGCAGGGATTCGACTACGAAGCATGGCTGTTTCGCCAGCGCATCGGCGCGACCGGCTACATCGTCTCGGCGACGCCGCACGCGACCCGGACCGAGTTCAGCCGGATCACCGGGCTGCGCCGACATTTCCTGGAGCGCTGTCACGACTTGCTTCCGGATGACCCGGCACGCGCGGTGCTGACTGCAGTCACCATTGGCGCCCGCCAGGACATCACACGCGCGCAATGGGACCACTATGCACGCACCGGCACCAGTCACCTGATGGCGATATCCGGATTGCACGTCGGACTTGCCGCCGCCGGCATTTTTCTGCTGGTTCGGGTACTGGCCGCGCCATTTGCTCGCGGCCGAAACATCCGCGATTCGGCCGTTGTCGCCGCGGCGGCAGGCGCAACTGCCTACACCCTGGTCTCCGGCCTTGCCGTTCCGGCGCAGCGGGCCCTGTTGATGGTGCTGCTGGTATCCGCGACCTTCCTCCTGCGCCGGAGCCGGAGTTACGCGCGAATACTGTCACTGGCCTGCATCGCCATCCTGGCTGCCGATCCGCTGGCTGTCCTGGCACCCGGCTTTCAGCTGTCCTTCTTCGCCGTCGCTCTGCTGCTGTGGTCTGGACGGCAGTTCAGGGCGCGAGCCCTGCAATGCCCTTCGACGGTAACCACACGCATACTCGAGTCGGCGCGGGGCCTCGCAGTTCTCCAGGTTCTTCTGCTGTTTGGATTGCTGCCGCTGACCGCCATGTTGTTCGGGCGGATTACCTGGCTCGCGCCGTTTGTCAACCTGCTCGCATTGCCGGTATTCAATCTCTGTACCGTGCCACTGGCGCTGCTTGCGCTGGTGCTCGACGGTCCCCTGCGATTCGCCGGCGATGTGCTGCTCCAGGCTGCGCACCTGAGCGTCGTCGTCCTGCTGGGAATAATCGACATTGCTGCAGCACTGCCACGCGCGGAGTTCCGCACCCTGCCGCTGGCCGGCGCAATGCTGGCCGTACTCTGGGCTACCGGTGTCTGGGCCGCCTTGCCGCCCGGATTCCCGGGTCGCTACCTGGCCTGGATTGCGGCGGCCGCAGTGATACTTCACGCCGTGCCACCGCCGCCGCGCGACTGCGTCGATGTTCACGTACTGGATGTCGGACAGGGATTGTCCGCGGTGGCCGCGACGCATACTCGCGTCCTGGTGTTCGACGCAGGTCCGGCGTTTCGCAGCGGCAGCGATACCGGCGAGCTCGTCCTCGTACCGTTCCTGCGCAGCCTCGGCCGGCAGCGTATCGATGTGCTGGTGGTGAGTCACGCGGATCTCGATCACGCCGGCGGCGTCGACTCCGTACTCGATCTGCTCGCGGTGGAACATCTGCTTGTCGGCGAGGCCATGCCGCCCGTTGGTGGTGCGCAGCCGCAGCGCTGTGTGGCGGGGCTGGCATGGCACTGGGACGGTATCGACTTCCGATTTCTTCACCCGCCGGCAACGGCAGGTTCCGGCGGAAACAATACCTCCTGTGTGCTCGAGATCAGCGCAGGGTCACGCCGCACATTGCTCACGGGCGACATCGAAGCGGCCGCGGAACGCTCGCTTGTCGCGCAGGGCCTGTTGCGGCGCTCCGCTTTCGTCGTCGTACCGCACCATGGCAGTCGGACATCGTCAACGGCGGGTTTCGTTGCGCAACTGGACAGCAGCCTCGCGGTGGTGTCCGCCGGTTTCGGCAATCGCTGGGGCTTGCCGAAACCGGACGTCGTTCAGCGCTGGGAGGCGCGGGGAACTAAGGTGCTGTCGACCGCCACTTCCGGTGCCGTAAGTCAGCGCCTGTGTGCCGCAGGGCCGCCGCATCCGGTGATCGAACAGCGCCGGGCCCATCGCCGCTACTGGCATGCGCCGCCCTGAGCAGCGCCGGGCCGCGCGGCCTGCCGCGCAGGAATTTTTGGGCCGGTCCCTGTATATTTCGATTTTCCTCAGGATCGGGGCTATGGTCGAAATCGTCAAAGCGGGCGGCTGGTTGATGGCGCCAATCATACTCTGCGCCATTATCGCGATGGGAATCATGCTGGAACGGTTCTGGACGCTGCAACAGAAGCGCGTACTGCCTGAGGACCTGACCAGCAAGGTCTGGGGATGGGTCAAGAAAGACGCCCTCGACCAGAAACAGATCCAGACCCTGCACCAGGGCTCGCCGCTCGGCCAGATACTCGCCGCCGGCCTGATCAACCGCGACCTGGATCGCTTGGTCATGAAAGACAGTATCGAGGACACAGGACGTCACGTCGTTCATGAACTCGAACGATACCTCGATACCCTGGGCACGATCGCCGCGATATCGCCGCTGCTCGGCCTGCTCGGTACCGTGTTCGGCATGATCAAGGTATTTACCGCGATCACCACGCACGGTGTCGGCAATCCAACGGTGCTTGCCGGCGGCATCGCGGAAGCGCTGATCACCACGGCGGCGGGACTGACCGTCGCGATACCGGCACTGATCGGCTATCGCTACTACCGGAACCGGGTGGACACGCTGGTCGTCGACATGGAGAAAGAAGCGATCAAGCTCGTCGAGGCATTGCACCGCCTGAATTCGGCCGGTACCGACGAATGAAACTCAACCTGCGTCCGCGGGCGGAACCTGAGGTCAACCTTACGTCGCTCATCGACGTCGTGCTTCTGTTGCTGATCTTTTTCATGGTGTCGACCAGTTTCGTCAAGCAATCGCAGATCTCGATCCGGTTGCCGGAGGCGCAAAACACGCCGATCGTTGAAGAGATCCCCGACCAGCTCGAGATCATGATCACGGAGCAGGGCACATACCTCGTCAACGGACGCGAGCTGGTGAACAACCGGCCCGAGACCATACGCAATGCGCTGCAAAAGGTGTCGGGTGGCAACACGGCGTTGCCACTGACAATCAGTGCCGATGCGAACGCCCGGCACCAGTACGTGGTGACTGCCATGGACGTGGCAGGCAAACTGGGTTTCGTGCAAATCAGCATAGCTACTGTCAACGGCTCCGCGCGCGATTCGACTGACCCGTGAGCAAGACCATCGATCCGCGGGTCATCGAGGTATACCGCCGCCTCTGGCGCTATGTCATTCCGTACCGCTACCTCGGCATCATCGCCATCATCGGCATGGTCGCATCGTCGCTCGTCGAAGGGTTGCTCGTCTGGATGCTCGAACCGATGACGGACGAGGCACTGGTCGCACACAATCTCGAAACCGCAAGGTGGTTGCCGGTCGCTTTCGTCGGAGTGTTTATTATCCGGGGAGCCGCCGGTTTTGCGACTGAAGCATCGCTGGGGTGGATCGGGCGCGGCGTGATCAGTTCATTGCGCCGGGATGTGTTCAGGAAATTCCTGACCTTGCCATCCCGGTTCATCGAACAGAATTCCACAGGTCCGTTGCTGTCGCGCATGACCTACAACGTTGAGATGGTCGCGGAATCGGTTACCCACGTCGTGACGACGCTGGTCAGGGACGTGCTGACGATTGTAGCTGCTGCCGCCGTCATGCTGTACCAGAGCCCGCGGCTAACGGTACTCGTGGCCGTGGTGCTGCCCCTGATCGCCCTGATGATACGTGCACTTTCCAAAGCGTTTCGCCGCTACAGCAGCCGCATCCAGGATTCCGTCGGCGAGGTAGCGCAGGTGACCGAGGAGGTCCTGTCCGGCCATCGGGTCGTGAAGATTTTCGGTGGTTACGACTACGAAACCAAACGCATGTTCGACGCCGACGAAAGGAATCGCCGGCAGCACCTGAAACTGGTGCGGGCCCGCTCCCTCGGCACCGCACTGACCCAGGTCATCTTCGGCCTGAGCGTCGCGCTCGTTATCTACTACGCCGGTGTCGAATCGATGGAGAACAAGCTCAGCCCGGGCAAATTCATATCCTTCTTCAGCGCCATGATGCTCATGCTGCAGCCGCTGCGCCGCATTACGAACCTGAATGCGGTCATCCAGCGCGGTATCGCTGCCGGCGACAGCCTGTTTCGCATCATGGACGAACCGGACGAAGTCGATTCCGGAACCGTGGAGCGTGAAAAGGTCCGGGGCGACGTGGAATTCCGCAACGTCGGATTTTCCTACGGAAACAACGGCGCCCAGGTCATCGTCAACCTGTCGCTCTCGATCGAGGCCGGCAAGTCGCTGGCCATCGTCGGTCACTCCGGCAGCGGCAAGTCGACGCTCGTGGGTCTGCTGCCGAGGTTTTACGACATCGACAGCGGCGAGATACTCCTGGATGGCGTGCCTGTCCGGGAATACAAGCTTTCGAACCTGCGCGCCCACATCAGCCTGGTGAGCCAGGACGTGGTGCTGTTCAATGACACGATTGCCAACAACCTCGCCTACGGCTCACTCGGGCTGGCCTCGAGGGCGGACGTGCTGCGTGCCGCGGAAGCCGCACATATTATTGAATTCATTAAAGATTTGCCTGATGGCCTGGACACGATGGTGGGCGAGCGGGGCGTGCTGCTGTCCGGCGGACAGCGGCAGCGCATCGCCATCGGCCGGGCCCTGCTGAAGGACGCGCCGGTACTGATCCTCGACGAGGCGACCTCTGCGCTGGACAGCAAATCCGAACGGCACATCCAGGATGCGCTGGCCGTGCTGATGAAAAACCGCACCACGCTGGTCATCGCGCACCGCCTGTCGACGGTCGAGAACGCGGACCGGATCATCGTGCTCGACCACGGGCGCATCGTCGAATCCGGTACCCATCCGGAACTGCTGGCGCTCGATGGGCAGTATGCAGGTCTCTATCGAATGCAGTTCAGTGATGAATCGGGCGACCAAGCCTCAAGCGACGGTTCCTGACGCATCCCGGCATGGTCAGACAGAACGGTAATGACCAGGACTGGTTGCAGCGGCTGTGGTATGGAGAATCCGCATGGCGTTACCTGCTGTGGCCCTTCAGCCTGGCCTTCTCCGTCCTGGCTTCGTTGCGCCTGGCGCTGTATCGGATCGGCGTATTGAGGAGTTACCGCTTGTCCGTGCCCGTGCTGGTCGCGGGCAACATCACCGTGGGTGGTACCGGCAAGACACCGATCACGATCTGGCTGGCGCAGGAACTGAAGATTCGCGGGCACAAGCCGGGCATCGTCAGCCGCGGCTACGGCGGCAAGGTCGGCGCCGCTCCCGTGGAGGCGACGCCGGGCAGCAGCCCGGCAACGGTCGGTGACGAGGCCATTTTGATCGCGGCACGCAGCCGTTGCCCGGTGTTCGTGCACCCGGATCGTGTCGCAGCGGCCAAGGCGGCGATTGCTGCCGGCGCCGATGTGATCATCGCCGACGACGGTCTGCAGCACTACCGGCTCTCACGGGACTACGAGATTGCCGTCATCGACGGACTTCGCGGCACGGGAAACGGCCTGCTGCTGCCGGCCGGGCCGCTGCGCGAACCGCTGGACAGGCTGCAGCGCGTCGACCGGGTACTGGTGCAAACCGAGGGCCAGGACGTGGACGTGCCGTTTCTTCGACGGCTCACGGACCGCCACTCATCGGCCTTCACGCTGGTGCCGAAGCAAATGCGTGAACTCAACGGCGAGTCGAGTTGCACACTCGGTGACTTCGCCGGGCAAACCGTGCACGCCGTTGCCGCCATAGGCAACCCGACGCGCTTCTTTCGCATGCTGGAAGCACACGGGATGCGCGTCATTCCGCATGCCTATCGCGACCACCTGCAACTGACTGCGAAACACCTGGCGTTCGGCGACGGCCTGCCGATCGTCATGACGGAAAAGGACGCGGTAAAATGCAGCGGACTTTCCGTGGGCAACTGCTGGTATGTCCCGGTAACCGTCAAGTTCCCGAATGCGGGCCGTTCGAACTGGCTCGAGGAACTGGATATTTTTCTGCAAAAGAGAAAGGAAGAACTTTGTCGAAGCAACGCTTCCACGTCGTAATCCCGGCACGCTACGCATCAAGCCGGTTGCCGGGCAAGCCCTTGCGGATGCTGGCCGGTAAGCCGATGCTGCAGCATGTATGGGAACGCGGCAGTGAAAGCGATGCCGAGAGCGTCGTCATCGCCACGGACGACCGGCGCATTGCGGACGCAGCGACAGCCTTCGGCGCGGATGTTTGCATGACCTCGGACAAGCATCCCTCCGGCAGCGACAGGATCGCGGAGGTCTGCAGGGTCCGCAAGTGGCCGGGCGAGCGCATCGTCGTCAACCTGCAAGGCGATGAACCGACCATGCCGGCGGAACTGATCAACCAGTGCGCCGGCCTGCTCGACGACGACGATGCAGACATCAGCACGCTGGCATCACGGCTGTCATCGATCGATGACTTGCACAATCCTGGCATCGTAAAAGTACTGCTTGATGTCAGGGGTTATGCATTGATTTTCAGCCGGGCTGCGATTCCCCATGCCCGCAGCGAAGACACGCAAGGACTGGCCGGGGACACGGCGCTGCATCATCACGGCATTTACGCATACCGTGTGAGTGCCTTGTTGCGCATGGTGGCGGGGAAGCCACCTGCGATCGAGCTTTGCGAGCAGCTCGAGCAATTACGAGCCCTGCATCTTGGCATGCGCGTCAGGGTGGGCCTGCCGGCGCTGCGGCC
>DATICC010000384.1:0-5122 GCA_035457045.1 Woeseiaceae bacterium
CGATTACCCTGTCGAGGAATGAAACCAATGCGCTGGATCATTGTGGCCGACGAGGCGACAGCCGAAATCTACGAGCAGGACAAGAAGTACTCGCCTGTGCGGAAAGCCTTCCAGTTGCACAACGACCTCGCAAGGAAAAAGATCGACGACGTCATTACCGACCATGGCGGCCGCAGTTTCGACAGTTTCGGCAAGGGCCGCCACACCATGGCGAAGGAGAAATCGGGTCCGAAGACAAAAGGATCGGTCGTATTCGGCAAGCTGATAGCCGACCGGATCATTGCAGCCCTGAACAGCGGTGAAATTGCCGAATTCGGGCTGATCGCTGCACCCCGATTCCTGGGCGTTTTGCGCAAGTCCCTCGGCGGAGCGCATGGCTCGAAACCCTGTCTCACGATCTCCAAGGAGATCGTCGGACAGGGGCCGGCAGTCATTGATCGGTTGCTGGCGGAGCTGTAGAACTCGCTCGATGCCGGCCGCGTCTCCCGGCGACAGGCGCGCAATGCGTAAGCCGCAGGAACACAGCTACACTTGATGCCGATGAAAATCCTCTGCGCACCGGACAGCTACAAGGATTGCCTGTCCGCCAGCCGGGTTGCGGCGGCGATGCAGGTCGGCATCGGTCGTATCCCGGCTACGGTCGCGAGCTGCTGCCCGATCGCCGACGGTGGCGAAGGAACCGCCGAGGTTCTGGCTGGCGCGACATCGGCCCTGCCGCAATCCGTTTCCGTTACCGGTCCGCTCGGCGACCGGGTCGATGCCTGCTTTTTCCTGCTGGCTGAACAATCGCTGGCGCTCATGGACATGGCCTCGGCCGCAGGCCTTTCGCTGGTCGATAGCGCGCAGCGCGATGTCATGAGATCCACCACCTACGGTGTCGGCGAGATGTTGCTGGCCGCCTGCGAATCGGGCGCAAGACAGATCATCATCGGTGCAGGCGGCAGTGCGAGTAACGACGGCGGTTGCGGCATGGCGCAAGCCATCGGCGTCCGCTTCATGGATGCGACCGGTGCGATCATTCCTGCACCGATGGGCGGCATCGACCTGCTGGCGGTATCCAGCATCGACATGCGTGGCATCAATCCGGCCGTGTCTGATGTCGACATCGTCGTGGCTTGCGATGTCGACAACCCGCTCACGGGCAGTCGCGGGTCGGCAAGGACCTATGCCGCGCAGAAAGGGGCCAGCGCGGCGGAAATCGAGTTGCTCGATCGCGGCCTGGCCAATCTCGCGGCTGCGGTACGCAGGAACCTCGGTATCGACGTGGAGGTATCGCGGGCGGGAGCCGCCGGCGGTCTCGCTGCCGGCCTTCTCGCATTCTCAGGCGCTTCCTTGCACAGCGGCATCGATATCGTCCTCGACGCCGTGCGCTTCGATGAACGCGTGAGCGACTTTGACCTGTGCCTCACCGGTGAGGGACGCCTGGACGGCCAGACGCTGTCCGGCAAGGCCTGCCTCGGCGTTGCGCGTCACGCGGCGCAAGCCGGAGTGCCGACCATCGCCCTGGTCGGTTCCGTTGGCGCCGGCGCCGATGAGGCGTTGCGTGCGGGCTTGTCAGGCTACGAACTCATAGCCGCGGGATTGCCGGCCACTGAATCGATGCGGCGCGCAGAAGAACTCATCGCCAACGCGGCAGAGCGTGCAGTCCTGCACCACCTCCGCCAGCCGATTTCGTTAACAAGGTCCCTTTGACGAAGCACCACCATTGCCAGGACAGTAAATGTCGTGCAGCAGCCGGATGACCTGGTTCGCAGGGCCGGGACTCAAGGAATAGAAGATGGTTTGCGATTCGCGACGGGTTTGAACCAGACCTTGCTCCCTCAGGCGCGCAAGCTGTTGTGACAGGGCTGACTGGCTGAGCGGCACGATGCCGTTCAGCTCCCCCACCGACCGCTCGCCGTCCGAGAGCGCACACAGGATCAACAACCGGCTTTCGTTGCCGAGCGCCTTCATGAGACCGGCAGCTTCTCCGGCGTGTTGCTGCAGCTCGGTCAGCGCGTTTTCCGTAACATATTGTTTCATAACCGTAATACTCGATCCCCGGGATGGACGCAGTTGCGGCATGGTGGCTTTCCACGATTGCCGCAGTACATGAATATAGATGATACTAATTTAGTTGTCTATAAATTAGTCTTTACTATATTAGATGAAAGTAATATATTAGCGACCAGGGTAAGAAAGGCAGGGCTCTGGAGGAATCGACATGGCAAGAATCGTGGTAATGGGCGCCGGCATAGGAGGCATTTCCCAGGTCTATGAGCTGCGCAAGCAATTGGGCAAAACGCACCAGGTGGCACTGGTCGGGGACTCCGAGCGGTTCGAGTTTACACCGTCCAATCCCTGGGTCGCCGTAGGCTGGCGCGAGCCCTCGCAAATGACCGTCGATCTGCGCAAGCTCATGCAGAAACACGGAATCGAATTTCATTCGCAGGGTGTCAGACGCCTGCACCCCGCCGGGAACAGCATGGAACTGAATGACGGTTCGTCGGTTTCTTACGATTTTCTGGTCATCGCGACCGGCCCCAAACTGGCTTTCGACGAAGTGACGGGTCTTGGTCCCGAGACCGGGTACACGCAGTCCATTTGCAAGACCGGGCATGCACAGACCGCTTTCGCCGACTTCGAAAAACTGGTCAGCAACCCCGGCCCCGTGGTCATCGGTGCAGCGGCGTCGGCCTCCTGCTTCGGGCCGGCGTATGAGTACGCTTTCATCCTGGATACCGAGCTCAAGAAACGAAAAATCCGCGACAAGGTGCCGATGCACTTCGTCACTCCGGAGCCGTACATCGGCCACCTCGGCCTCGACGGCGTCGGCGACACCAGGAGCCTGATGGAATCCGAGTTTCGCGATCGCCACATCCGCTGGACCTGCAATGCGAAAATCACCTCCGTGACCGATAGCCAGATCCGGTTCACCGAAATGGACGAGGACGGCAAGGAACGCAAGCAACACGAGTTGCCGTTTCGGCATTCGATGATCCTGCCGGCCTTCAAAGGCGTCGATGCGGTCTTTGGTATCGACGGTCTGACCAACCCGCGCGGCTTCATCCTGATCGATGAATTCCAGCGCAATCCGCGCTTCCCGAACATTTATGCGGTCGGCGTGTGCGTGGCCATTCCCCCGGTCGGCCCGACACCGGTACCGACGGGTGCGCCGAAGACCGGCTACATGATCGAGTCCATGGTGACTGCAACTACGCACAACATCTGCCGTGCCATCGACGGCGAGGAGCCGGATACCCGCGCCACCTGGAATGCGGTTTGCCTCGCCGATTTCGGCGACAGCGGAGTCGCCTTCGTGGCGCTGCCGCAGATCCCACCGCGTAATACCAATTGGGCGGCGCGCGGCAAGTGGGTACATCTCGCCAAGGTCGCCTACGAGAAGTACTTCCTGCACAAGGTTCGTGCCGCGAAAACCGAGCCGTACTACGAGAAAACCGTGCTCAAGATGCTCGGTGCCAGGCGGCTCAAGGACGCGAAGTAATGAAGGCTGCCCTCGTACGCTTCGGCGCGGAACGGCCGAAATCGGTATACGCGCTGGTTCTGCTGTTGGTCATGGCATGCGGCGCCATGATGCTGCGCCTCCAGGTCGACACCGATCCGGAGAACATGCTGCCGGCCACGCAGTCGGACCGGATGTTTCACAATGCCGTCGAGGAGCGGTTCACGCTGCACGACGCCATCGTCGTCGGGGTCGTAAACACCAATCACGCTCACGGCATTTATAATCGCGACTCGCTCTCGGCGTTGCACCGCTTGAGCGGCGAAATCCTCGCCCTCCAGGGAGTGATAGCGCCTGACCTCATGTCGCTGGCCGAATCCGACAACATCACACAGGAAGGCCCGGGCACGATTCGCTTCGAGTGGATGATGAAAAGCGCGCCGGTCACGGAACAGCAGGCACTCGAGATCCGGGACAGAGTGCAGCGGCTGCCGCTACTCATGGACACGCTGGTGTCCAGTGACGGCCGGGCGGCGGCCATCTACGTGCCGATCGAGAGCAAGGACCTCAGTTATCCGCTGTCGCGCCAGATCCGGGCACTTGCGGACCAGCTCGAATCCGGTGACGACTACCACATTACCGGACTGCCCGTGGCCGAAGATACCTTCGGTCACGACATGTTTGTGCAAATGGGCATATCGGCGCCGCTCGCCGGCCTGATGATCTTTCTGCTGATGGTCTACTTCTTTGGCAATGCACGGCTCGTGATCGCGCCCATGTTGGTCGCCATGGCAACGGTCATCATCAGCATGGGATTGATGATCGGCATGGGATACACGGTGCACATCATGAGCTCGATGATCCCGATATTCCTCATGCCCATCGCGGTAGTCGACTCGGTGCACATCATGTCCGAATTCGTCGACACCTACCGCGAGGGCAGGACGCCGAAAGAGGTGATCACCGAGGTCGTTGCACATCTTTTCAAACCGATGCTGTACACCTCGCTGACATCTGCAGTCGGTTTCCTGTCATTGCTGACTACGCCTATTCCGCCGGTGCGGGTATTCGGTGCCTTCGTAGCATTCGGCATCATGCTGGCATGGCTGCTGACCATCGTGCTGATTCCCGCCTATGTCGTAAGGATCAAGCCCGCAGCACTCGCCAGCCTGGTGGCGAAACGCAAGAGCCCACAGGTTGATTCGTTGCTGGCAAAAACGCTGCGCCGCGGCGGACGATTTGCTTTCTCCCGCGGCAAATTGCTCGCGGGTATTTCGGTTTTGCTGGTAGCCGTAAGTGTGGCCGGTGTCTACCGTATCGAAATCAACGACAATCCGGTGCGCTGGTTCAAGGCGAATCACCCGATACGCATTGCCGATCGCGTGCTCAACGAACACTTCGCAGGAACCTATGACGCGTTCCTCGTGCTGTCGGCCAAGGACAATGACGCGACCACGGAGTTCACCTCGGCTGCGGCGAAGATCCTCGGGGATATCGACAGTGCCCAGCTCGCCGATGTCCGCAGGAAACTGGCGGCTCCCATCGACCAGCCGGACCGCTATTACGGCGACCTGATCGCGGCACTGGATGATGCATTGTTCGACGCGGAGGGACCCGAGACCATCGACGCACTCAAGCGGCTGATGGAAGCGGCGGAAGCGGCACAGGTTTCGGCCAGGG
>DATICC010000385.1:0-5168 GCA_035457045.1 Woeseiaceae bacterium
GAAGATCATGCCGGTCTTGGTGCCCTGCAACAGGGCGGGAATCTTTTTGCCGTCGTGCTGTAGTTCGACCAGCGTCGGCTGCGCCGCCATGTCGTAATCCCAGACATCGTGATGCACGAGTTGCCGGTGCCAGACCAGTTCGCCGCTGGCGGCACGCAGTGCCACGACGGAATTGGCGTAGTGATTGTCGCCCTGCCGTTCGCCACCGTAGAAATCCGGGCTGGCGGAACCGGTGGGAACGTAGACCAGCCCGAGGTTCGTGTCGGCCGCGAGCGGTGCCCAGGCATTCGCCGAACCGTTTATCGCCGCCTCCTGCGGCTGCCAGCCCGCGTAGGCCGGATCCCCCGCATCTCGCGGAATCGGGTCCCAGCGCCACACTTCCGTACCGCTCCTCGCATCGATACCGCGCACGATCCCAAGCTCCGACTGCACGCGCTGGTTGTCCCCGATTGACGATCCCACCACGACCACGCCGTCTACGATCACCGGCGGCGAGGTCACTGCGTACTCCCCCGATTTGCTGTTGTCGGCGTTGACGTCCCGGTCCAGCCTGATCTCGCCGCCGTCGCCGAAGTCCGCGCAGGGCTTGCCGGTGGCGCCATCGACTGCAATAAGTCGTGCATCCAGCGTGCCAATGAAAATCCGGTGCCGGCAGGCAGCGCCTGCGGCGGCCTTGCCGTCGATCCATGAACTGACGCCTCGGTTGGCGGTCTCCGCGTACCCCTTGTCGCGGTCAATACCCGAATCGAATCGCCACAACTCCTGGCCGTTCGCCGGATCGAGCGCAATGATTATGGCGCTGCCTGTCGACAGGTACAGCCGACCTTCGGCCAGTATGGGATTCGTTTGAAATGCAAAAGGAATGCGATGCCCTTGACCCAGCTCACCGCTGCGATAGCGCCACGCCTCGGTAAGCCCGGCGACATTGGCGACGGAAAGCTGCCGCAGTGAAGAATACTGCATGCCTTTTTCGCTGCCGCCATAGTGAGACCAGCCCGCAAACTCATCCGCGCGGCCCGGCGCGGCAATGAGCAGCGAGCAGCAGACCAGGCAATAAAGATACGTGCGCACCGGGGAATTGGGCCATAAACGGTGACCGGAGGGCAAATCAGGCGTTCCGCGGGCCAACCGCAACTCGCCGCTGTCCCCATTAGCGGCCACGCAGTGAATTGATTAACATCGAAACTGGCAATTCCGCAGCGATTGCCTTTCACAACAACACGGCAAAACACACAGTAAAGGGGAAAATAGTGCTCAAGGAATTCAAGGAATTCGCCATGCGGGGAAACGTCCTCGACATGGCCATCGGCATCATCATCGGTGCCTCATTCGGCAAGATCGTTACGTCACTCGTCAACGATGTCATCATGCCTCCCATCGGACTGCTCATGGGCAAGGTGGACTTCAGCCAGTTGTTCATCGACATTTCCGGCGGCGATTACCCGACTCTGAAAGCGGCGGAAGCAGCGAGTGCGGCGACAATCAAGTACGGCGCGTTCATTCAGACTGTACTTGACTTCACCATCGTGGCGTTTGCGATATTCATGGTCGTCAAAGGCATGAACACGTTAAGGAAGAAGGAAGAGGCCAAGCCTGCGGAACCGGCCAAGCAATCAGCAGAAGTTGCCTTGCTGACAGAAATCCGCGATGCGTTGAAAACCCGTCATTGATTTTGCCTGCGGCGGAGTCGCCACCTGACGGTGGCGATTCGCCGCAAGCACGACTGCATCGGGCAGCTAGTCCGGAGGGAAGGCGACCGGACCCTGGTTTTTCGGACGTTTCGGCGTGACGCCGCGGTAAAACTCGCGCATCAGCAGCAGGTCCCTGTCCCGATCACCGGGCTGCAGGGTGATGCCGATACCCATTTCCCTGCGGCGATAGTCGATATAGGCCAGCACGACCGGGACGCCAGCTTTCCTGGCGACTTGGTAGAACCCGGACTTCCAGTAAGGCTGCCATTTGCGCGTCCCCTCCGGGGCCAGCGCCAGAAACAGGTGTTCGCGGGTATTGAATGCCTCTACCAGTTGCTGCACGGTCGAATGCGAGTGAGCGCGGTCTATCGGTATTGCGCCCAGTTTTTTCAGCAGCGGTCCGAGCGGCCACCAGAAAAGAGTGTGCTTGGCGAGGAACGTGACTTCCACGTCGAGCGCAAACTTGTAGACGATCAGCCAGAAGCCATCCCAGTTCGACGTATGATGCGCGACGATGAAGACCGCTTTGTTGACCGGCGGAATTTCACCCGCCATTTTCCAGCCAGATATATCGAGAATTTTCTTTGCAAAGGATTGCAGCATGGCGACATCAGCTTACCGCGAATGACTCTGCAGTGACCAGTGAGCGGGACGTCGGCGTGGAGTCTTTTGACCGACCCGGCGACGTATGGGATGAATGGCAGCAATCTGCTAAAGTGATTGCAGCTCACAGACTGCAGGCGGTACCCGGAATGCAGCGGCAATACTGTTCTCTTATGCTGGCGTGCGTCCTTCTGGCGACGGGCTGCACCAGGCCGCCCGATACACCGGTGGTGGATTCGAACGACGTAGCGCAGGTACAGAACCGCGGAACGGATACGGCAAACTGGTGGGATGCGCTGCCGAGGCCGGAATGGAGCGCGTTCGAGATGGTCGACCAGGATGTGGACTGGTTCGAGGTCTATCGTGTCGCGGACGGCATCTTCGCGATCTACGAGCCGGGCCAATTCGAGGAAGTCATTTCCTTCCTGATCGTCGGCAACGAGCGAGCCCTGCTGTTTGACACCGGCCTCGGTATCGGTGACATGCGACGGGTGGTCGATCAGCTGACCCGCCTGCCGGTCATCGTCCTCAATTCCCATACGCACTACGATCACATCGGCGGTAACTACCAGTTCAAAACGATTTACGCACTGGATACCGAGTATACGAAAGCGCGTGCCAAGGGCAGCTCGACCGCGGACGTGGCGGAATTCCTGAGCGAAGGCTGGGTCTGGAAGGATCTCCCGCCGGGTTTCGACGCTGCGGCCTACCGCAGTCAGCCTTTCTCCATCAGCAGAATCGTAGCCGAAGGCGACCGCATCGAACTTGGTGGCCGCACACTGGAGATTCTGGAGACGCCGGGCCATGCGCCGGATTCGATCTGCCTGATCGACCGGGAAAACCGCCTGCTCTTCACCGGCGATACGTTTTACCTGGCGCCACTGTATACGCACATCCCGGGAGGGAATTTTGACGAATACGCGCGATCGGCCGCGAGGCTCGCCGGGCTGGTGGACAGCATCGATTCGGCGCTGACATCGCACAACGTGCCGGTAGTCGAGGCCGACTACATGACGGCGCTCGGTGCGGCCTTCGAGGACATAAAGACGGGCCGCGCGATGGACTATACCGAGAGTGACGGAAACTACGAATATCGGTTCGACGGGTTCTCGGTCATCGTTCGGGCCGACGAACCCGGGGTGCCAGATCAGACAGGTAACTGATCGACGGCGCGGCAACACGAGCAACTCATAATGCGAGGTATTGATGATGGATATCGATGCCAGACAACAGATAACCAGCGGCGGGTTCGAGGGACGAATCATCCGCTGGTTCATGCAACGGGCGGGCAACCCGCGGGTTTCCGTGAAACTGTGGAACGGCGAGGAGTTCTATCTCGCGGACGGCCGGCCGGTCGCTTGCCTGGAATTTCGGGACAGGCGTGCGATTCCGGAGCTGCTGACATCGACGTCGGTCGGTTTCGGCGAATGCTATTCGCGCGGCATTATCGAAGTGCACGGCGACCTGGTTGCGTTCGCGGACGAAATTACGCGTGCGCATACGGAAAAGAACCAGGGCCATTACCTGCGGCACAAGGTGCACTCGGCGCTCTGGTCCCTGAAACGCAATACCTTGTCGCGTGCCCAGAGGAACGTGCACCACCATTACGATCTCGGCAACGATTTTTACAGACTCTGGCTCGACCCTCGAATGGTTTACACCTGTGCCTACTACGAGAATGCCGACGACACACTGGAACAGGCGCAACTGGCGAAGCTGGACCATGTGTGCCGAAAACTGAGATTGCGGCCGGGCCAGGAGGTCATTGAAGCCGGTTGCGGCTGGGGCTCGCTTGCCATGCACATGGTCGAGCACTACGGGGTAAAGGTGACTGCCTTCAACAATTCCGCAGAGCAGGTCAGGTATGCGCGGGAGCAGGCGGCAAGTCGAGGTCTGGACACTGCGCGACTGAACTTCGTGCAGGACGATTATCGAAATATCAACCAGCGATGTGATGTATTTGTGTCCGTTGGCATGCTCGAACACGTAGGGCGCAAGAATTACCAGGAACTCGGCAAGCTGATTCGCCGCAGCCTGAAGCCGGACGGGCTCGGACTGATTCACAGCATCGGACGCAGCCGGCCCGCTCCTGTCGACTCGTGGATTGCCAGGTACATTTTCCCCGGTGGTCATATCCCGAGTCTCGGCGAGATGGCGGCATTGTTCGAACCTTGCGAATTTTCGATCCTGGACATCGAGAATCTTCGCTTGCATTACGCACGCACCTGCCGCGCCTGGCTTGCCAATTTCGATCGCGTAAAAACGGAAGTCACCGCGATGTACAGCGAAGAGTTCATGCGCGCCTGGCGCTTGTATCTCGCCGGTTCATCGGCCGGGTTCCACACCGGCACCTTACAGCTCTACCAGGTACTTTTTGCTCCGCCCGGCAACAATTCAGTGCCCTGGACACGGAAATACCAGTATGGCGGCGTCGGCGACGTCCGCCGGCCCTGACGATGCGTCTTGCGGACGTCGCCGTGGTTGGCGGAGGCCCCGCCGGCTCGAGTTGCGCCCGTGCGCTGGTGTCCGCCGGCTTCGATGTTGTGGTGCTCGACAAGGCAAGCTTTCCGCGAACCAAACTGTGTGCCGGCTGGGTTACTCCCGAGGCGCTCGCCGACCTCGAACTCGACCCGTCGGATTATCCCCACCGGTTCCTGACCTTCGACAAACTGGTGTTGCACTGGAAATGGTTGTCGTACCGGCATTCCTCGAAACAGCACTCGATTCGCCGTTACGAGTTCGATGACTTTCTGCTGCAAAGGTCTACTGCCGAAATTGCCGTCCACAAGGTGCGCGAGATCGAAAGGGACGGCATGGACTACGTGATCGACGGCGCGTTTCGCTGCCGCTACCTGGTGGGTGCGGGCGGAACCT
>DATICC010000386.1:0-3794 GCA_035457045.1 Woeseiaceae bacterium
CCGGCGGGCGTTGGATATGGCAAGGGTGTACCTATGGGCGGCGACCTGCGTAGCGCAGCGGCCGGCAAGGTTCCCAGTTTTCTCGTAGCGGCGATGAAGGATCCCTTGAGCGGTAACCTTGATCGTATACAGATCGTCAAAGGCTGGATGAACAAGGATGGTACAACCGGGGAGAAGGTTTACGACGTCGTATGGAGTGGCGACCGGTCGCCTGGTGCCGATGGCAAACTGCCGCCTGTCGGAAATACGGTCAACGTTCAGACAGCAACCTGGACGAACAGCATAGGTTCACCGGAGCTCATCGGCGTCTGGACAGACCCGGACTTCGACGCGAGCCTGCCGGCGTTCTACTACGCCCGTATCATCGAGATCCCCACGCCGCGCTGGACTGCATACGAAGCGCTGCGCTTCGGAATCCAGATGACACCGAATGTCCCGATGATAACCCAGGAGAGAGCCTACACGTCACCGATCTGGTATTCGCCGAAGTAACGCCCGGCGATCTGCACATCGATAGCCGCGCTCGAACGTTGTCCCTTATAGGTATTCCTCAGCGGGCCAGACTGGCCCGTGAGCTCACACGTTCAGCAACAGGTGCTCCCGCTCCCAGGGACTGATCTCGCGATGAAAGAGGCGCATTTCCTCGCGCTTCACGGCGTCGAAGACCATGCAGAACTCCGCACCCAGCACTTCGTGAACATCGGTTGCTTCCTCGAACATGGTGAGTGCTTCGTCCAGAGTGGTCGGAATGGTGTATTCGTCGTCGTCAGGCTCCCCGACTGCCGGTTCACCCGGCGAAACGTTTTTCGTCATGCCGAGATAACCGCAGGCCAGTCCGACCGCGATGGCGAGATAGGGATTGCAGTCGACACCGACCACGCGGTTCTCCAGGCGTCGGTTCTGCGGCGCGGAGTTCGGTACACGCAGTCCCGTTGCACGGTTGTCATAGCCCCAGGCGAAATTGGTAGGCGCACTGGAGTTTGCATCGGACTCGAAGCGGCGGTAGCTATTCACGTACGGTGCTATCAGCGGCAGCGCCTGCGGCAGATATTTCTGGCAGCCGCCGATGAAATGCATGAAATGTTCAGTGGCACTTCCGTGTGTGTCGCTGAAGATATTCTGGCCCGTCGTCATGTCCACGACGCTCTGGTGCACGTGCATGGCAGAACCCGGCTGGTCGCGCATTGGTTTGGCCATGAAGGTTGCGAACATGTGATGGTTCAGAGCCGCTTCGCGGATGATGCGCTTGAAATAGAATACCTGGTCGGCCAGCAGCAGCGGATCGCCGTGGGACAGGTTGATCTCCACCTGGCCCGCGCCGTCTTCCTGCATCACGGTATCGATGGTGAGACCGGCATCGCGGGCGAAGTTGTAGATCGTGTCGACGACAGGACCGTAGTCATCGACGGCGGACATCGAATAGGACTGGTTGCCGGAACCTTGCCGCCCCGTCCTGCCGACCGGCGCCTGGATAGGCTCGTTCGGGTCCAGGTTGGGTTTGATCAGGTAGAACTCGAGTTCGGGAGCGACGACCGGTTTCCAGTTCCGTTGTGCATAGAGTTCCACCGCGCGCTTCAACACCTGCCGTGGTGCGATGCTGACCGGCACGCCATCGCGCGTATACATATCGTGGATGACCTGCAGCGTCGGTTCCTTCGCCCAGGGGACCGCTTTGGCGGTCGACATGTCCGGTTTCAGTACCATGTCCCCTTCGGCCCATTGGTTCGGAATGTCCATCTCCACATCCCGGCCGGTGATTGTCTGGTAAAAGATCGATACTGGCAGGTAGGTCTCGTGCTGTGGATTGAACTTCCGCACCGGCATGGCTTTGCCCCGGGACATGCCCGCGAGATCAGGGACGATGCATTCGACCTCGTCGATCTCGCGCCCGGCGCGATAAATCTTGAACGCCTCGGGCAAGGTCTCCATCCAGTTCGACCCGGCTTTACTCATGCTTCACTCCGATCCATCGTCTTATTTCCAAGTAACAATAATAACGTGAGCGTCGTTTGCAGCCCCCGTTTATTTGTTCCGGCGCGGGTGCCGCAGGCTGGAAAATCGGCCCCTTTCGTGTCAGCCTAGGTGAACCAGACCGGGAGGGTAACGACAATGACAAGAATCCTGCCAATGGCAGCTACCGCGTTGACTTTGCTGACATTCACGGCTTTTGCCGGCGATGAATACATCATCGTCGACAAGGATGGCAACATCCACGTCTCCGGACCCTTCAATGCAGTCATTCCCAAGCCGGCGCAGGCATTTGCCGCAGGCCCGATGCATTCGACTCCCAGTTTTCTCGATGAAAATCTCAAGGTGTCATTGGCCGGATACTTCGCGGACGACCAGTTCGTCACGGTGCAGGTCGAAACGACCGATGCGGGTGCCGGCACGCTGAGCAACAAGAACTATCCCGTTCGCGAGATCGCAGGCCGGGAATTCCGGGTGCGAGACGCCTGCATCGACATCAGCCAGGAAGAGCTCGACGGGGACAGCGATCCGACATTCGAATTCATCGAGGACCAGGGCGTGAAAATCGTGCCTGCCATGCAGGCGGTACAGCTCGTTGTCGTTAACGCAGACGGCACCGCGCAAGGCACCATACTTTACATGCGCAATGTTCCGGGCGGTTGTGAAGCAGTCACGCCGGAATTCAAGGCCGCGTTCGATGCGGCATTCGAACGTTTCGTCGGATCCATTCGCGCTGCGGACTGATCACGCAGCAAGGGGCGGGGACCGAGACGCGGCCGAGATGGCAGTCCCGAGGATTGCGATAAGCGACGAGGACATCTCGCGATGCTTTCCCGTGATCGCGGAGTTGCGCCCGCAGCTGCAGGCGGATTCTTTCGTGAACCTGGTTCGTGGCATGGAGGCCGAAGGATTCCGACTGGCATTCATCGAGGACAGGCAAAAGGTCGTCGCGGCTGCCGGCTTCCGGATTTTCACCAGCCTCTTCATGGGCAAGAACCTGTACGTCGATGATCTGGTCACGACGGAAGAATCGCGATCGGCAGGCCATGGCAAAGTCATGCTGGACTGGTTGCGCGATGTTGCCAGGGAGGCAGGCTGTGCATGGCTGCACCTCGATTCCGGTACGCAGAGGCATCGGGCACATCGCTTCTATTTCGCACAGGGCATGCAAATCAGCAGCTTTCATTTCAGCCAGAAGCTGAACCACGATTGACGGGACCGGCCTTATGCAGCTCAGGCTTGTCATGACCTACGGGATCGCCATGGCTGCGGGGGCGCTGCTGCTGGATTGGCTCGAAGTCCAGTTCTATTTCCGGCGCTTCTCGACAGAGATCTATGTTGTGATCCTGTGCGGGCTATTCACCGGCCTGGGCGCCTGGATCGGGCACCGGCTGACGCGCCAGGCGCCGCAACGCCCGTTCCAGATCAATACGCGGGCATTGAACTACCTGGGTATCAGCGATCGCGAGAGGGAGGTGCTCGCGCTGCTGGGTGCGGGACACTCGAACCGGGAAATTGCTGACCGGCTGTTCATATCCACCAATACGGTGAAAACGCACGTGAGCAATCTCTACCAGAAGCTGGAAGTATCCCGGCGCGGACAAGCGGTAAGGAAAGCAAGGTCATTGCAACTGGTGCCCTGATAAACGGGTAACTGTCCACGCAATATCATCTTTTCGGATGACCTGGCCAGATTCACCCGTTCGGGTGATGACCAGCCGGGGCCCCGGTGCTAGTTTTTCGACTCCTTTGACGGGGAGCGGGTTATGAAAAAACTCATATTTGTCTACGGCATCATTGCCGGAATTGTCATTATCGGCAGTGCC
>DATICC010000387.1:0-4148 GCA_035457045.1 Woeseiaceae bacterium
ACTGGGCAGGATTGCGGGCCAGTCGCGCCCTGCGACTGCGGCACCGCGAGTCGCATCCGCCGCCAACGTCGTCGGGCCACACGGTGTGCCAGAGTTTCGCAATCCCGAGGGGTTGCTCGAAGCATTGGGCGGCGCATCCAACGTGCAAAGCGTCACGGCGTATGGATCACGCCTGAGACTCCAGCTACGGGACCATTCGCTCGCGAGCGAAGCAGGCGTCCTGCAGAACGGGTTCAGAGGACTGGTAAGGCTGGAAGACGGTGTGGCACACGTGCTCGCGCAAAGCGACGCCAGGCAGATCGCCGAAGTGCTGCACTCGGTCCTCAATCGCGGCTAGCGCAAGAATCCTCTCTATTACTCTCCTTGCAGGTCGGCCCGCCCCCGGTCACCAGTCAGTTTTCTTACTATCCCTGCTTCCGCCACCCTCCCGGTGACGTCCCGAACTGCCGCTTGAATGCGCGGCTGAAGGCCGCCTCCGATTCATAACCGACGTCGAACGCGATTTGCGCGAGATTGTCGTGCCCTTCGCGCAGGCGTTGCGCCGCGATGTGCATTCTCCATAAGGTCAGGTATTGCATCGGCGGCGAGCCGACGAGGGCAGTGAAGCGCTCCGCGAACGCCGAGCGCGACATGCCGACTTCGACTGCGAGTGATTCAGCGGTCCAGGCGTGCATGGGCCGTGTGTGCAGCAGTGCGAGCGCGCGCCCGACCTTCGGATCGCGTAATCCCGCAAGCCAGCTGCGACGCTCCTCCGGGAGGCTCGCGACGTAGCGGCCTACGGCTTCGACGAACAGCAACTCGGAGAGCTTCGCGAGCACGGTCGTCGAGCCTGCGCGTCCCGCCGCGATCTCGCTCGCCGCAAAGCGCATGGAGCTTTCTATCCAGGCGCCAGAGGCTGTTGCACGGACGTCCAGCTTGAGTAACGGAGGCAGCGCCGTGCGTAAGGGATCGAAGGAGGTCTCCGCTCCCAGGTAGCCGCACAGGAGCTGCGTCGCCTCACCGCCGCCGCCGTAGACAATACGTGAAATGTCGCCGGGCTCCGGCAGCTGGACGACCGATTGAGCCGGTTTCGGCGCCACGTTGAGATCGCTGCCGAGCAAGTGGGTGTCGTTGTGCGGGAGCAGCACGAGTTCGCCCGCGGAAACTTCAACGGTTTCGCCACTCTCGATGCGTAGCGACATGCGGCCCTGGGCGACGAAGTGGTAGGCAATGACGTGGCGCGGCGTAACGAGGTAGGGCTTGCAATGGTCTGCGGAAATCTTCCCGGTGAGGCACCAGGGCGCCGTGAACTCTGCTTCGAGGAACACACCCCCGACCAGCCGGATCACGCGCAAGACATCTGAAAAAGCGTCCAAAAGCTGCGCGCCCCTCGTACGGAGTCCCGGTCATTAAATCCGGCGCATCGGCCATTCAGCGCCGGAAGCACGAGGCATAGATTAGCACTCGCCAATAGGGCAATCGACAGCAGTTATCGCAGAACCTAAGGAGACTTCATGAACGCCGTTGCCATTGCGCCTCGTCCGGAATCGGATCACGCGCACCGTTACGCCCAAATCCTCAAAGCATCGAAACGCGGCGAGTGGGAAATCGACAGCGACCTGATTCGAGGCCGCACTTTCGACTTCTCCCGCAAGTTCCTGCCGGATGCGCTCTCGCACGTCGACCGCCTCGCATTCCTCTCGCAGGACGAAGCGCGTCTACTGAGCCAGGTACAGGGCCGCACCTACGCCTACATTTTCGGCCTGGTCGAGCGCTTCATCAGTACGAAAATGCTCGACCAGGGCCGCGCCCACGCCTTCGGCGACCAGCTCGCGCTCGAAGCGCTGCTGCGTTTCTCGAGCGAGGAGCTCAAACACCAGGAACTGTTCCGCCGCATCGAGCAGATGATCGGTCCGAAGCTCCCCAACGGTTATCGCCAGGTGGCGGATCCCAACGACGTGGCACGCGCCGTGCTCGCGGCGAGCACCTGGTCCGTGCTGGCGCTGACCTGTCACATCGAACTCTTCGTGCAGGCGCACTACGCCGAAAGCATCGAGCCCGGTGTCGAGCTCTGCCCGCTGTTCAAGGACGTTTTCAAGTATCACTGGAAGGATGAAAGCCGGCACGTAGTGATGGACGAGATCGAGTGGCAGGAAGAGCACGCGCGACTCTCATCGGAGCAACGCGACCAGGCTGTCAACGACCTGATCGCGCTCGTGGCAGCGGTCGACGGAATACTCGATGCGCAAGCGAAAGCCGATGCGGACTATTTCATTCGCAATGTGTCCCGGTCATTCGGTGCCGAGGAGACCGGCCGGATCAGGGCGGCCGTGTTTCGTGCCTACCGTTGGCAATACATCGTTTCCGGGGTGCAGAACCCGCGCTTCGGCAAGTTGCTCACGAGCATGACGACGCAGGAGCAGATGCAGCGAATCCAGGCCGCGCTCGCGCCGATCATCAACAACTGATGGCCGCCCTGCCGGCACTGCCGGAGTTCAACAGGACGGGTCGACGAAGACTATGACGATACCGATGTGGACGTTGCTCGGCTTTGCGGCGTGGACACTGGCCCTGCTGATCGCGACCGTGGGCGTGTATCGCTGGACGAAGATCCTTTTCGCGCACGCTCCGATCGCTTCGTTTCGCAGCGATCGGCTCGAAGGCGAGGACTGGTATCGACGCGGCGTACGCGCCCACGCGAACTGCGTCGAGAACCTGCCCGTGTTCGGCGTCATCGTGTTCGTGATCACGGCGATCGGGGTCGGCGGTCCTGTCGTGGACTACCTGTGCATCACGGTGCTGGTTGCCCGCCTCTGCCAGTCCCTGGTGCACGTCAGCCGCCCGCAGACCGACGCGGTCGTGGCGGTCCGCTTCAGTTTCTTCACGGTGCAATTGCTCTGCTTCCTGACGCTCATAGCCATGACAATAATTCGGGGACAGTGACCCTGATTCAATAGTTCGGGGACGGTGACCCTAATTCCAGCTGCGGGCAAATTCACGCAAACGATCACGGAATTAGGGTCACCGTCCCCGAACTATTTTCCCGCAGCCGGAGTTAGGGTCTCCGTCCCCGAACTATTTGACTTTCGGGCCCAATAGTCGATGCTACGCGCTGCGAGAGGCATCGAGCGCCCCATGGGACTATTCGACGAACTCAAACGACGGAACGTATTTCGCGTTGGTGCTGCGTACCTGTTGTTTGCCTGGGTAATTATCCAGGTCACGGACACCGTCGGCCCTGCCCTGCACCTGCCGGACTGGACGCTCGCGCTGGTGACCTGGATCAGCATAGTCGGTTTTCCGCTGGTCGTTTTTTTCGCCTGGGCTTTCGAACTGACTCCCGAGGGCATCAAACAGGAGAAAGACGTCGATCGCAGCCAGTCGGTAACCGGGCAGACCGGCCGCAAGATCAACCACGTAGTGATCGCGCTGTTGCTGGTCGCCGTCGCGATACTTGTCGGCAAGGAGTTTGTTGGCGATGAGGACGCAGCGACCGGGACCGGGTCCGTTGCCGGCAGCGGCGACCAGGGCTTCGATTCCATCGGCGTGCTGCCTTTCGTCAACATGAGTGGCGACCCGGCGCAGGAATATTTTTCGGACGGCATCTCCGAGGAACTGCTGAACGCCCTGGCCAAGCTGAAAAAGCTGCAAGTGGCAGCGCGCACCTCGTCGTTCGCCTTCAAGGGCCGCAACGAGCCGATCAAGAACATCGGCGCCGAACTCAACGTCGATACCGTGCTCGAGGGTTCGGTGCGCAAGTCCGGCACCAAGATTCGCATCACCGCGCAGCTCATCGAAGTCGAGAACGGCTACCACCTCTGGTCGGAAACCTACGACCGGGAACTCACCGACATATTCGCGGTACAGGACGAGATCACGGCCGCCATCGTTGATGCGCTGCTGCTGCACTTCGACACCGGCGAAAGCGCCGACGTAGCGAAAACGCATGCGACCAGCATCAGCGCATACGACGCCTATTTGCAGGGCCGGCATCATTACAACAGCCTGGAACCGGACTCCATGCGGGAGGCGCTGGACTCGTTCCGCGCAGCCACGGATACCGATCCGAATTTCGCGGCCGCCTGGGCCGCAAGGGCGACGACCGTCATCGCACTGCGCGAGGACGCTTTCACCGAAGGCATTCCGCGCGAGGAATCCGTGCTGCTGGC
>DATICC010000388.1:0-3235 GCA_035457045.1 Woeseiaceae bacterium
GATTCCATACGACGAGCTATCGCGCTGTTGCCGCAGCGTGCGGTGCAGGGTTGAAGTCAGGGATGGCGTTTCGCGTCCCTCAGTTGACTATTGGAGTTTTTCTCGCCGGCTGGTTGATAGCCGCGTCTGTGCCGGTGGCCGAGGCTGCCGAAGCAGGGAATGACGACGCGGTCGAAATCGAGGAGATCGTCGTCGTCGGGTCGCGACTCGGCCGGACCGACCTCGACAGCCCGTCGCCCGTGCTCGTTTTCGATGCCTCCGACCTGGCGGATGCCGGCATCACGACCCTGGAGGAATTCTCCCGCTACCTGCCGCAAAACGTCGGTGTATCGAACGGATTCCAGGGTAATGGCCCCTTGCGCGGGACCAGCGGGTTCAACCTGCGCGGCGTCGGATTGGATGCAACCCTGACCCTGGTCAACGGGCGGCGCATTGCGCCCTACGGGTCCTCGGGCGACTTCGAACCCTTCGTCGATGTCAACTCCATCCCGGTTGCGGCGATCGACCGCATCGAAATCCTGACCGACGGCGCCTCCGCTATTTATGGTTCTGATGCGGTTGCCGGCGTGGTCAACATCGTCACGCGGCGGAATATCGAAGGCATTACGGTAGACGGCGGCTACCTCAGCACCGTGGAAGGCGATGGCGATGAGTGGGACCTGAGCCTGACCGGCGGCTGGCACGGGCAGGCAACATCGATCAACGGCTCATTGAGCTGGTTCGACGGGGGAGCGGTCAGGGCCCGGGACCGCGACTGGGCGCAAACGGTGGACTTAAGGGATCGCGGCGGATTGGATTTCAGCAACGTTGCCGGGTCGCCGCCATCCGCCTTACTGCTGGACAGCGGGTTTTTCCTCGCGGACCCGGATTGCCCGGAGTACACGCCCACCGCGCACCACAACGTATGGGTACCGGGCGAGGATGAGGCGTGCATGTTCAACTACCGCTGGTACTGGAACCTGCAGCAACCCTCCGAACGCCTGGGCCTGACTGCATCGCTGCAGCACGAACTCGCGGCCGACACGACTTTTTTTGCCGAAGCGCTGGCGAGCCGCAGCGAGACCGTATCCGTCATCGCACCCACGGTACTGAACGCCTACTTTGTCGCCGGTGACCACCCGGGGAATTCCTTCGGCGAAGATCTCTTCCTTTTCTACCGTGCGCTCGACATGGGTAACCGGGAATTCAACTCGGAGTCGACGTCATGGCGGCTGGTCGCCGGTTTCGAAGGCGACTGGGGCGACTGGTCGTGGCAGGCCGCGTTCACCGGCAGCGAAGGCGAAGCCGATCACACGCGGTACAACGACATACTCGCCGATCCCTTCCAGTCAGCCCTGTTGGGCGAAGGCGGACCGAACGCGGACCAGTATTACAACCCGTTCGGGCTGAACCCGCAGAATCCGCAGGAGGTCATCGACCAGTTCGCGATCAGCGGCACCCATTTCGTTGAAACGAGCAAGGAACGTACCCTGGACTTCCAGGTGTCGCGAGAGCTTGGAGCGCTGCCCGGCGGAGCCGTGGGCGCTGTTGTCGGCGGCCAGTTCCGCGACCAGTCGATAGCCCAGTCCGCGGACGCGGAGGAACTCACCGGTGTGATCGCGGGCACCGAGGGATTCGAGCCCCTGTCGGGCGATCGCGAAATTCGCTCGGTATTTGCCGAGGTGAGGTTGCCGCTGTTGCCGGCCCTGGAAGCGCAACTGGCCTTGCGCTTCGATGACTACAGCGATTTCGGGTCCACCACCAATCCCAAGGTCGGGCTGGGCTGGAAACCGGTCGGGACGCTGTTGCTGCGCGCCACCTGGGGTACATCGTTTCGTCCTCCAACGTTCAGAGAGTTATACGACCCCAGGGTCAGCGGGGAAGATTTCATTGACGGCGATCCATGGCGGTGCCCTGCAACGGGAGCCACAATCGACTGCGAATTCAATTTCATCACCTTCGAGTTCGCCGGGAATCCGGACCTGGAACCCGACGAGGGCGAAACCTGGCTGTTCGGTTTTGCCTGGCAGCCGCAAGCTGCGGCCGGGTTCTCCGTGGCGGTGGACTACTGGTCGCTCAAACACACGAATCGCATCATCACGTCCGACGAGCGCTTCCTGTTCGAGACTTTGCCGCCCGACGACAATCCTTTCGTCATTCGCGCGCCGCAGACGCCGGAAGATATTGCACTCGGCATTCCCGGGGTCATCACGGGGCTGAGCAACACCTACATCAACGCCGATACGGTCGAGACTGACGGCATCGATCTCAACCTGGACTATGGTTGGGAGACCGCAGGGGCCGGCGAATTTTCCGCGGGCCTCTCCTATACCTACCTGAACGAGATGCGCACCGGCATCAGTTTCCAGCAGGCGCAAATCGACGAGGACGTCGCGGGAGCTACCGGTGTTGGCAATCCCTGGCCACAGCATCGCGGCAACGTCCACCTGGACTGGGTGCGGAACAGCCACGGTGCCTCCGCGCTGCTGCACTACATCGGCAATTACGAGTCCCCGATCAACCTGGTGGTCGACGGGGTGCGAACGGACACGCCCTTCGAGATAGACGACTACTGGCAGCTGGATCTGCAATACAGTTACCTGTTCACCGGCCTGAATGAAGCCACCTTGCGCCTGGGCTGTCGAAACTGCCTCGATGCCGATCCACCGGTTTACAATTACCCGGTACCCGGCGAATATTTCCACGAGGCGCGGGGTGCAATGCTGTACCTGCGGTGGACCCAGCCGTTCAACTGAGTCCGCGCCGTTACCGGACTTTGATCACTGCCTGGTGACAAGCGCAAGCCAGCAATCGTTCACAACATCCGGAAGCCCGAGCCCATGTCACTGTTCACCGAACTGAGGAACCGGAACGTCTTTCGGGTAACAGCGGCCTACGTGCTGGCGGCGTGGCTGCTCATCCAGGTGGTCGAGACGATCTTTCCGGCCTTCGGCTTCGGCCCAGGCGCGGTACGGCTGGTCGTTATCGCGTGTGCCATCGGCCTGGTGCCTGCACTGGTCTTTTCCTGGATCTTCGAGATCACGCCGGCGGGCCTGAAGCGCGAGTCCGAGATCGATCGCAGCCAGCCCGTTCCCGCGACGATGGCAAGGACGCTCGATCGCGTCATCATCGTCGTCCTCACCCTGGCGACGGGTTTCTTCGCCATCGACAAGTTCGTGCTGGATCCCGCCCGGGACGCGGAAATCGAAAGGTCGACTACTGAGAGAGTGCGCACGGAGACCCTGGTCGAATCCTA
>DATICC010000389.1:0-2927 GCA_035457045.1 Woeseiaceae bacterium
CGCTGCGGATCTTGGTGCGGATTTCTTTTTCGCCAGCCATTTCGAATTCTCTGTTGTCCCTAGGTTGCTGTCGCCTGCAATGCAGGCCCCTACAGGGGTACTGCGATGATGTTCGTGCGCTGTAGGAGCCTGCATTGCAGGCGACCTGCCATTGATCTCAATACGCGCCCTTAGTCGCGAAGCCTTCGCAAATCTTCTTCAGCCCGGCCTGGATCTCGTCGTCATAGGCACCGGTCTTGTTGATCTTGTCCAGAAACTCGCCGTAATTGGCGCGCGCAAAGTCGTGCAGCGCCGCCTCGTAGGCGGTTACTTTCGACACGTCGACCTTGTCGATGAAACCTTCATTCACCGCGTACAGAGACAAGCCCATCTCAGCGACCGACAGCGGCGAATACTGCTTCTGTTTCATCAGTTCGGTTACCCGCTGGCCGCGAGCAAGCTGCTTGCGTGTCTGCTCGTCCAGGTCCGATGCGAACTGCGCGAACGCCGCGAGCTCGCGGTATTGTGCAAGCGCAAGGCGCACACCGCCGCCGAGCTTCTTGATGATCTTGGTCTGCGCGGCACCGCCTACGCGCGATACCGAGAGACCGGCGTTGATCGCCGGCCGGATACCGGCGTTGAACAAATCGGTTTCCAGGAAGATCTGCCCGTCGGTGATCGAGATCACGTTCGTGGGCACGAAGGCCGACACGTCTCCGGCCTGTGTTTCGATGATCGGCAGCGCGGTCAGCGACCCGGTCTTGCCCTTTATCTTGCCGCCGGATACCTGTTCCACGTGCGCGGCGCTGACGCGTGCCGCACGCTCGAGCAGGCGTGAGTGAAGATAGAAAACATCGCCCGGATAGGCTTCGCGGCCCGGCGGACGGCGCAGCAACAACGATACCTGCCGGTAGGCCCAGGCCTGTTTCGTCAGGTCGTCGAATATGATCAGGGCGTCCTGCCCGTTGTCCAGGAAGTACTCACCCATGGTGGTACCGGAGTACGGAGCGATGTATTGCATCGCCGGCGAGTCCGCCGCCGTGGCTGCCACGACGATGGTGTGTTCCATCGCCCCCTCTTCCTCGAGCTTGCGTACGACGTTTGCAACGGAAGACGCCTTCTGGCCGATGGCGACATAGATACACTTGATGCCGGTACCGACCTGGTTGATGATCGCGTCGACCGCGACGGCGGTTTTGCCGGTCTGGCGGTCGCCGATGATCAGCTCCCGCTGCCCGCGGCCAATCGGCACCATGGCATCGATGGCTTTCAGCCCGGTTTGCACCGGCTGGTCCACGGATTTTCGAGAGATAACGCCGGGCGCCACTTTCTCGATAGGCGCGGACTGCTTCGAGTCGATCGGGCCCTTGCCGTCGATCGGATTACCGAGTGCGTCGACAACCCGTCCCAGCAGCGCTTCGCCGATCGGCACCTCGAGAATTCTTCCGGTGGTCTTTACCGTATCGCCTTCCGAAATGTGCTTGTAGTCGCCGAGGACAACGGCACCGACCGAGTCCTGCTCCAGATTCAGCGCCATGCCGAAAGTATTCTGCGGGAACTCGAGCATTTCGCCGTAACGAGCATCGGCCAGCCCGTGAATTCGCACGATGCCGTCTGTTACACCGATTACGGTTCCAACATCGCGCGCTTCCGCGGATGCCTCGAACTTCTCGATTCGCTCTTTGATCAGCTGACTGATTTCAGAAGCTTTAAGTGCCATTGCTTTATCCTTGGTTATGCGATCAACGCGTTCGACAGCTTTTCCAGCCTCGAGCGCAGCGAGCCGTCAATTACGACATCGCCGGCACGAATGACCGCACCGCCGATGAGGTTTTCATTTATTTCAGTCGAAAGTTTCACGTTACTGCCCAGGCGTTGCCGCAAGGCCTTGATGATTGCCTGCTGCTGTGCACTGCTCAATGGCGCCGCCGACGTAACCGTGACATCGACCACGTTTTCGATTTCCGCCTTCAGCGCAGCAAAGTGCGCGGCGATCTCCGGCAACACCGGGATGCGGTCGTACTCGAGCAGCAGCCTGAGGAAATTCGTGCCCTTTTTATCGCCGCCGCCGAGGACCGAAGCCTTGTCGCCGGCCGAAGCAATCAGGCCGGTCAGGAAATCGAGCCGCTTCGCGTCGGACATCTTCGGCGTCGACAGGAACTTCGCCACCGACCCGTCTGCGAGCAACGATCGGGCGACGTCCAGCGCGCTCGCCCATTTATCCAGGGCACTGGCGTCTTTCGCCAGCTCGAAAGCTGCCTTTGCGTAGGGTCGCGCGATTGTGTTCTTGTCTGCCATGGCTGTCCTAGAGCTGTGCGGCCAGCTTGCTCAGTATGTCCTCGTGAGCCTTTGCGTCGATTTCCCGCATCAGTATTTTCTCAGCGCTTGCCACCGCGATGGCCGACACCTGCCCGCGCAGTTCTTCACGCACGCGGTTTGCTTCCTGCTCGATCTCGGCTGCGGCCGCGACGAGCTGACGCTCTCGCTCCTTCGCTCCGGCTTTCTTGCCCTCGGCGATGATCTCGTTGGCGCGCGCGTGCGCCTGATCGAGGATGGTGGTCGCCTGCTTGCGCGCCTCGTCGACGATCTGCCCGGACTCCGCTTTGGCGCGGTCGAGGCTCTGCTGTCCGCGTTCGGCGGCTGCAAGGCCGTCCGCGATCTGCGTCTGGCGCTCTTCGATCGCCTTCATGACCGGTGGCCAGATGAATTTCATGCAGAACCAGACGAACACGATCATCGCGATCGACTGGCCGATCAGTGTCAAATTAATGTCCACTTCGTCTTTCTCCTGACACCGCTGTCGCCTGCAATGCAGGCTCCTACGATGCCTCTGCGTTCTTTCTCAGGTCGCTGTCGCCTGCAATGCAGGCTCCTACGATGCCTCTGCGTTCTTTCTCAGGTCGCTGTCGCCTGCAATGCAGGCTCCTACAGCACGGTCCTGCTTTCTT
>DATICC010000390.1:0-4960 GCA_035457045.1 Woeseiaceae bacterium
CAACCCTCGCAATGACGGATAGATCAGAGGTTCCCCAGGTATTGCCGGTAGTTCCTGTGCCGGCCGACGGATCGATCGGAAATCGGCTCATCGACCTGCCAGTAGCTCGGCGTTGCGACGTAGCGACGCTCACGGTGGAAAGCGAGGCACTGTTCCTCGAAAGCCAGGCCGATGTAGTCGAGGAGCTTGCGCACCGTGGCTTCCGGCTCGGCGACCAGGGTCTCGTAACCGAGCTGAAATTCCCGCAGATCGAACTGGCCCCGGTAGTGTCGCACGAGCCCATCGATCTCATGCAAATGATGGGCGATATCCTCGATCCTGTATGCACAATAGAAACCGTGGTTCATTTTATTCGACATCATCGACACGGTTACATCGAGCCGGTGCCGCGACAAATGAACGATGGGACAGTCGGGAAACGCCATGCGTATGAGTGGCAGGTACATTTCATTGAAAGGCATTTTGTCCGTCACGTAGCGGACATCGCCGTCGGACCCGAGGCGTTCCTCACGCCGTGCCAGGTAATGGTCGCGAAACAGGTGAACCAGGTGTCGCCGGTCCGCAACGCGAAATGCCCGAAGATTCTGCGGAAAGGGCAAATCCGGCAGCAGCTTTTCCGCCAATTCCCGAAGTTCGGCAATGAACGGCAATTCGCCGCCTGCATCGATGGCGGAATGCACCGCAAGAATGCGCTCGACGAGCGTCGTACCGGAACGCGGAGCCCCGACTATGAATATCGGTTGCGCCGTATCCGTCCTTTGCGTGGACCTTGGCAAGTCCTGCCACAATTCAGTTACAAAGGTCGCCTTGAGATCGGCGAAGAATTGTTCCACAGCCTGTGCGTTGTAGCGCAGGCCACCCTCCTCGGCGAGCAAGCGCTTCGCTTCCACGAAATCGTTCCAGGCAGCGTCGTAATTGCCGATCAGGTCCTTTATGCGTCCGCGCTCGAGCAGCGCATCGCCGTTCAATTTGGGCGACTTGTCGATGGTGCGGAGTGCCAGGTTGTGGTCACCCATCCTGGAATGCAGGGTCGCCCTCAGCAGGTCGACGCTGCCGGGACGCAGCCTGTCGGCCTCATCGAGCAGTTCGGCAGAGCGACCAAAGTCGCCCAGCGCTTCCTTGAGCTTTGCCCAATACGCGATCGTCCGCACGTTCCGCGGATCGATTCGGAAAGCTTGCGCGTACAATACATCGGCTTCACTGCCTTTTTCCTGTTGTGTGAGGTTGAGAGCCAGGTTGGTCAGTACGTCGCAATTGGCACCCCCGAGCTCGAGCGCGCGCCGGAAATGCCACTCGCCCGCCGACAGGCGATTCAGTTCGGAAAACACGACACCGATGGAGGCATGCGCCGCAGCGTTTTGCGGGTTCGACTCGATCGCACGCCGCAATGCGGCCTCGGCCCGATCGATACGCCCGGCCTCGAAATGAAGTTGCCCGAGATGAGCCAGTGCCCAGTCGGCCGCCGGCTGAACGCCGATGAGGATCTCGAGAACCTTGATCGCGTTGGCAGCGTCGTTCTTGTGCCGATACGCCTTGTAGCAGACCGTAAGCGCATCTGTGTCATGCTTGTCCCGGCGCAGCAACGCGATAGCAAGCTCCAGTGCCTTGTCTGCGTCGCCTTTATCGAGTGCGCTATTGCATTGTTCGATCGACGGAGTGGGCACTTTGATGCCTGATGCAGTCCCTGGGAAAGCGGCCGTGATTATGCGTCGGCTGGTCGTGGCCTGTACAGCGTCGCTGCTTGCCTGCAGTCAACCTGCGGAGGAAGCCGCGCCCGCCCGTTCCATTACTGTAGTTCCTGCTCCATCGCGCCTGGAGTTGCATCCCGGGTCATTCCGGCTCGACCTGGATGCGACGATCGCGATCCCGGATGACGAACGCGTTCGCGAGAACGCCGGATGGATCGCGAGCCTCGTGAATGACGGCGGCGGCACGGCGTGGCAGGTTTCCGGCGAGAGCGAGGCAGGAATCCGGCTGGAACTTATCAGCGCCGAAGAATTGCGGCAGCAGTTTGCGCCGCAGGACGTCGCCATCATCGACGAGTCGTACTGGCTCACCATAGACGCTGATGGCGTGCGGATCCGCGCTTCCGCTGCCGCCGGCCTGTACTACGGGCTTGCCACCCTGTGGCAGCTGATTGCCGGCGCGCCGGCCGACGATTCGCTGTCATTGCCGTTTCTTACGATCGTGGACACACCCGCATTCGCCTGGCGCGGGCTGATGCTCGATTCGGCGCGGCACTACCAGTCGCCGGAATTCATCAAGCGCTACATCGACTGGATGTCGCTGTACAAGCTCAATGTATTTCACTGGCACCTCACCGACGACCAGGCGTGGCGCCTCGAGATCCGCAAGCACCCGAGACTGACGGAGGTCGGTGCGTGGCGGGTGCCGGCCGGCGCGGCGCCGGCTGAGGACATCGATCCGGCGACAAGCCAGCCGCGCAAGTACGGCGGTTACTACAGCCAGCAAACGGTGCGCGAAATCGTTGCGCACGCCGCATCGCGCCACGTAACCATAGTGCCCGAAGTCGACGTGCCGGGGCATGCGAGCGCGGCGATCGCCGCCTACCCGGAACTCGGCGTCGAAGGGCACGGCATTACCGAGGTCCCGGCGCGCTGGGGCGTATACGATAACGTCTTCAACCTGGACGAAAGCACCTTGCTGTTTCTTGAGGATGTCTATCGCGAAGTGGTGGAGATGTTTCCCGGCGAATACATTCATGTCGGCGGCGACGAGGTGGTCACCCGGCAATGGGAAGAGTCACGTAGAGTCGGGGAGCGTATGCAGCAACTGGGCATAGCTGACGTCCAGGCCCTGCAGAATTACTACGTCGAACGTCTGCAGGGATTCCTCGCCGGGTTCGGCAGGAAAGTCATCGGCTGGGACGAGATCCTGGAAAGCGAGCTGCCCGCGGACGCGGCGGTGATGTCCTGGCGCGGCATCGAAGGCGCGATCGAGGCGGCAGCGGCCGGACACAAAACGGTACTGTCGCCGGCACCCGTTTTCTATCTCGATCACCTGCAGACGGCGGACGCCAACGCACCGCCCGGGCGTGGTGGCGTGATCACGACGCGGGATATTTATGAATTCGAGGTACTGCCGGACAGCCTGAAGCAGAACAGGCAGTTCCTGCTGGGCGTGCAGGGCAACCTGTGGACGGAGCACGTCCGTACGGAGAATCGTGCGGCTTACATGAGCTATCCTCGGGCGCTCGCGATCGCCGAGCTCGCCTGGACTACCGGACACAACAAGTCCTGGGACGAGTTCGCTGGACGGCTGGACGCGCAATCGCAGCAACTGACCGCGCTCGGCATCACTGCGGAGCTGCTTCGCGACTGGCCGGTCGCGGAACAAATCCGTGGCCGTGTCGAGGACCGGGACATGGAGTTGTGCAGCAACTCGATCGTACTCGCGCTCGAGGACGATGCCCCGCTGAACGGTGATCGCGAATCGTTCCTCCTCGACATCATGAATCCCTGCTGGATACTTCGCGATGCCGACCTCGGCAAGGTGCACGCCGTTCGCGCCGCGGTCGGCCAGGTGCCGTTCAATTTCGAGATCGGGCGGATGATCGACGATGTCGTCGTGGTACCGCCGGTCACGGCCGAGGGCGAACTGCTGGTGCACCGGGACGATTGCAGCGGCCCGATCATCGCATCCTTGCCGCTCGCACCGGCAACCGGGCAGCATGCCGTCACCGAGTTGCCCGCCGCGCCGATAGTCGACAGTGACGAAACGCAAATGCGCGCCGATCTCTGTTTCAACTTCACGCGGCACGGCATCGACCCGATCTGGGCGATTGACTGGGTGGAACTCGTCAAAGCGCCGGGGGAGGGCGCGCAATGACCCGCCCGGCCGATGCCTTGCTGGTCACGGCGCCGCTGAGCGGCTGGTGCGCGTCGCTGGATGACAGTCCCGATCCCGTTTTTCACGATCGCATACTCGGCGATGGCGTTTCCATCGATCCGACCAGCAATGACGTGCTCGCGCCCTTCGATGCCGAGATCCTGAACGTCCCCGATACCGGGCACGCGGTCAGCCTCAAAGCGGAGAACGGCGCCGAGTTCCTCATTCATATAGGGATCGACACCGTGGCGTTGGCAGGCAAAGGTTTCACGGTCCACGCCAGGTCGGGAGACCGCGTCAAAAAGGGCCAGCGGATCTTAAGCTTCGACATGGACCAGGTCCTGCAAACGGCTGTCAGCCTGCGCACGCCCGTGTTACTGCTGCACAACGATGCCTATGCGCTGCGGCCTCTCGGCAATCCGGGTCCGATTCGAGCGGGCGATGCACTGTTCGAGGTCACCCGGCTCACGCCCGACCGTGTGACGTCGGCGAATGAGGCGCAGGGCAGTGCTCAGCTTGCTACCGTCGTCGTCGGGCTGGCGCACGGCATTCATGCGCGTCCGGCGGCATTGCTCATCGAGTCGATCAAGGCGTTCGACGCCGTCGTAACCTGCACAAACAGTAGTGGCAAGGCTGCGAACGGCCGAAGCGCCGTGGCCTTGATGGCGCTGGGCGTGAAGCAGGGTGACCGGATTGAAGTGTCGGCATCTGGAAGAGATGCCGCGCAGGCGCTTGCCGCTTTTTTACAGTTCCTTGCGTCACCGGGCGTGACGCCTTCTCGTCATGAGGCAAAGCTTCGGCCCGCCGAGCCTGCGGTGGCGCCCCCACCCGATTCGGTGCTTCGCGCGCAGTCCGCCGGCACGGGTCTCGCGATCGGTCCGGCCCATCAGGTCCGAATCTGGACCGCGTCTTTCGCTGAATCGTCGGGATCGCCCGCGGAGGAACAGGCGGCGCTCGGGCGCGCCATCGCCATCGTGCGTGAGTTCCTCCTGGCACTGCGCGCGTCGCAGGAGGCTACCGGCCGGGCGATTGCGGAAGCGCATCTCGCGCTGCTCGAGGATCCGACTCTCGCCGAACGTGCGCTGGCCGACATCCGGCTTGGCGCAACGGC
>DATICC010000391.1:0-2549 GCA_035457045.1 Woeseiaceae bacterium
CGGCTGGTGTCCCGGCCACCCAATTGAATTGGAGGCAATTGGCAATGATCGATTTTTTGTCTTCGCTCCCCCTTTGGCTCCTGGCCACAGTACTAAACGCCTGGCTGCAGCACTGACCGCTGTCGGCGTATGGCAGAAATACAGTGAGGTATCCGACATCGTCTCCGCCGAGGCGACGGCTATTGCGAGCCTCTGGCGGGATCTGGGCGGCTATCCCCAGCCAATGCGGGATGAGACCCGGGACATCCTCCGGGGCTACAGCGAACAGGTTGTCAATGGTGCGTGGCCGCAGCAGCGCCGCGGGCAGATCCCGCGTGAGGGCGTCGAGTGGATGGACACATTGCAGGTGCATCTCAATGCATTCGAGCCCGCAACCGAATCACAGAAGATCCTGCACGCGGAAACCTTCCGCGCATTCAACCAGCTGGTGCAGCAACGCCGCCAGCGGCTGGACTCCGTGCAGGCCACGCTCCCTGGTGTGCTGTGGTGGGTGCTTTTCCCCGGGGCCATGGGCTGCATAGTGCTCTGCCTTTTCTTTCACGTTGAAAGTGCGCGCTTTCAGGCAGTGCTAGTGCTGGGCCTGGCAGGCTTCCTTTCCATGGTACTGTTCGTGATCATCGCACTGGACAGCCCGTTCTCCGGCGAAACGGGCATCACTGCGGAGTCGTACCAGCTTGTCATCTATCACCACATGAAGTAGTCCGCCGGTTGCGTATGTCTTCGTACAGGAATGCTCTTGCCGTCAGCTCCGACTCGTCGGAGGCGCGTCTTGCGCTGGCCGCCGAGGCCCTGGCGAGCGGGACAGGCCTGGTGCTGTACGAGGGTATCGTCGCCTTGCGATGCACAGGCAAGCAGCTGCTCTGCGAGGTGATCGATCCGCAGCCATCGGCGCGACGATGCGAAAACGAGTACGAGGTTCTGGTGGAGAACTCGCAGCGGTTGCTGGAAGCATCGCCGCTGCGGAAACACCTGCCGGATCTTCCATGCAAATGGCTGGTCGTCGACGGCCATGGAGCAGGCGAGGCAGTGCTCTGGCCTCCAACCTGACGAAGATTCTCGAATCAATCGGAGTTTCCCTAACGTGAAAGAAAAAGCCGCCGCATTGCTGCGGCGGCCAGACGTGAAGGTTGGGGACTCTCGTTGGGGGGAGTGGGCTTCACGTCTCAACTTGCACAGCGAAGTGCTTCCGGATCGGTGGTCGGGGCGTCGTGATCCTGCCAGAACCGCATCAGGGTCAGGTCCGCCTGGGCACTCAGGCCCTTGTCCGTCAGCTGGTACACGGCCATGCCGTCGACGAAGTTGGACGCCGCTTCCTTCGCGGCCTTGCCGGCCACAGCCTGGGCTGTCGCGCCCGCATCCCAGCGGCCGCCGACGAACCGTTCAAACGACGCATCGTCCTCGAATAACAGCACCAGCTTGTACTGCTGGACGCCGGCGCCCAGCGCTACGCCGCCTGCGCCCATGTGCATGTAGATGCACTGATTGGCGTCGGGGTCGATTGCCACGCCCGATCCGCCTGCGCCGGTCACGAGTGCGCCGAGCTTGGTGGAATCGAACACGGCGTAACCCTCCGACTGTTCGAACAATTGCCGCGCCGGTTCGCTCGTCTTGACCAGGTACTCGAGCGACTCCTCTGCCATCTGCTCCAGTTCCACGCGCTCCTCCTCGGTCAGGACAGGGTCCGCGGATTCGTCCTCCGCCGTAACACCGGTCGTGCTGCCGGGTGCCAGTTGCGCTGCTTCAACGTCGCCACCCGAGCCTTCAGGGCCGGACTCCGGGCGTGCGCAACCCGGGATACATGCCAGCAACAACACGCAAACGCTTACTCGCATCAAGGTACTCATGTTTTTCCTCCTGGTTCGTGCAGAACCGTGAACGCAATGACGGTGGGGCCAGGTCGGCCCTGAGAATGGCGCGCCGACACCGGCGCGCCACTGTCACTCCGGACAGGTGACCGTCACACCTGAAAGGAGCGATTCCTCAGCCGGTGACCTCGGTCAGCTCGTCTTTGCTGATGTAGCCGTCGCGATTGCTGTCGATGGTCTTGAAGTTGCCGGCCACCCAGGCGTCTTTCTCCTGCGCTTCGGCGATCGAGATCATGCCATCGGCATTCGCGTCGATTTCCTCGAAGGCCGCCACTTCGGTGGTCTTCTCCGGAGTCTCGCCTTCTGCCTGCACATTGACTGCGTAGGCCGAAAAGATGCTTGCCAGTAAAGCCAGATAGGCTGCTTGTCGGATATTCATGTCTGCCTCCTCGTGATTACTGCGATTGCGAACACGCCGTTTTCCGCACGGCAATCTGTAGTTAGCAATCGTCGTGCCACATTGCGAGGACTGATAAAAATCAATCGTTTACCGGTCCAGAGTGCCGCGAGCACTCGTCTCACACTGTTTTCGATCCACCACAGGGCCGGTGTATATTGCCCACGGGGGCCTGAGGCATCTGGCTGTAGTCGTTGTAAAATCAACACCTTGGGAGCGTTTTATGGCGGTGTTACCAATCGACAACACTTTCGCTCCCGCACAATTGAACGCGCCGGCAAAAGGCG
>DATICC010000392.1:0-9487 GCA_035457045.1 Woeseiaceae bacterium
GGGAATTAAGCGGACCGCAGGGAGCCATCCCGTAACAGGCCACCGCACGACCGTCGTGCCATGCTCGGCGCCAAGTAATCCCGGCACCGTTACTCCTGCGGCGACCAGGCCGTTGAGCCGGCGGCGTGCCTTTCGAGCGAGTTAGAATTTTTGCCGAGTGAGAAAGGCATGGCGTCGCGCCACCGGCGAAATCTCGCTAGTCGAGGTTCAGTGATCGGATCTTGCGCGTGAGCGTGTTCCGACCCCAGCCCAGCAGCTTTGCGGCTTCCTGGCGATGGCCGCGGGCGCGCTCCAGTGCAATCCGGATCAGCGTTTTCTCGAAAGCGGGCAGCGCCACTTCGAGCAGCGGGCCGCTGTCGGCCTCGCCAAGCTTGCGTTCGGCCCAGTCGGCCAGGCTCCTGGTCCATTCGTTTTCTGCAGTCGCCGAACCTTCCCTGCCGCCAAGGTCCTGCGGGATATCCAGGCTCGTGATCACGCCGCCGGGCGCGGTCACCGTAAGTCGCCTCGCCGTGTTCACGAGCTGCCTGACGTTTCCCGGCCAGTCGTAGGTCTTCAGGATCTCCATGGCATCGCTGTTGATCTTCTTCGCCGGCGCGTCGAGTTCCCTGGCCGCGTCCTTCAGGTAGTGATTCAGAAGCACCGGTATGTCCTCGCGCCGATGACGCAGCGGCGGCGTATCGATGCGGATCACGTTCAGCCGGTGGTACAGGTCTTCGCGGAAACGGCCTTCCTTGACGGCCCTGGCCAGGTCCTGATTGGTTGCCGCGATCACCCGCACATCCACCCGGATCGGTGTCTGGCCGCCGACACGATAAAACTCGCTTTCCGCGAGCACGCGTAACAATCGGGTTTGCAGTGCCGGCGACATATCGCCGATCTCGTCCAGAAACAAGGTGCCGCCGTTGGCCTGCTCGAATCGGCCGATGCGGCGCGCGTCTGCCCCCGTAAATGCCCCGCGCTCGTGACCGAAGAGTTCGGACTCCAGAAGTTCAGCGGCAATAGCTGACGTGTTCAGTGCAACGAACGCCTTGTCCGCGCGCGGACTGTGCTGGTGCAGTGCGCGTGCGACCAGCTCTTTGCCGGTGCCGGATTCGCCGGTGATGAGAACCGTAAGGCTGGACTTCGCCAGTCGCCCGATGGAACGAAACACTTCCTGCATTGCCGGCGCCTTGCCGAGCATCGAGGGAATATCGTCCTTCGACGACATCGAGGCACTCTTGTCATGCGCGCCGTTGCGCCGTGCCGCTTTCTGTACGAGGTTGATGGCCTCGTCCACGTCGAAAGGCTTCGGCAGGTACTCGAATGCGCCGCCGCGATACGCGGCCACCGCGTGATCAAGATCCGTGTGCGCTGTCATCACTATCACCGGAAGATCCGGCCGCGTGCTGCTCAGTCTATCGAGCAACGCGAGACCGTCCATTCCCGGCATGCGTATGTCGGTAATGAGGACATCGGGCGTGCTCCGGTCTATCGCTGCGAGCAGGTGCTCTGCACGTTCGAAACTTCGCGTGCTGATGCCGGCTTGGCGCAATGCTTTCTCGAGCACCCAGCGCACCGACTGGTCGTCATCGACTACCCATGCTTCCAACTCAGCGGTGGTCACGGTTGTCTCGCTTTGTCGCGCGCAACGGGATGCGCACCGAGAACACCGTTCGACCGGGCCGGCTCTCGAACTCGATTAGGCCACCGTGGCGACTCAGCAATTCCTGGGCGACCGGCAGCCCGAGGCCCGTGCCTTCGGGCCGGCTGGTCACCAACGGGTAAAAGATGGAGTCCTGCAGTTGCGGTGGTATGCCCGGACCGTCGTCTTCGATATCGATACTGGCGATGGCGCTGTGGCGGACGTCGCCGATCGTGAAATTCATGACGGCCCTGCTGCGAAGCGTAATTTGCCCGCGGCCCTCCAGTGCCGTTGCCGCGTTCTGCACGAGATTCAGAAATGCCTGCACCATCTGGTCACGATCGAGATCGATGAGCGGCAGGCTTGCATCGTAGTCCCGACGGAATCGAACGTGCTCTCCGATGTCCGGCTCCACGAGCCGCACGACGTATTCGAGCAGTTCGTGGACATTGACCGGCTTCTTATTTGGTGGACCACCGGGCCCGAGCAAGGTGTCTACCAGCGCCGCCAACCGGTCGGCTTCGCTGATGATGACGCCCGTGTATTCCCTGAGTTCTTCGCTTTCCAGTTGCCGCGCCAGGAGTTGCGCTGCCCCGCGCAAGCCGCCGAGCGGGTTTTTGATCTCGTGTGCCAGCTGCCGGATCATTTGCCTGCCCGCGCCGTGCTGGATGATCAGGGCGTTTTCCCGGCTGATCTTGGACCGTCTCGTCACGTCGTTCATTTCGACGAGCAACGCATCCTCCAGCTCTGCCGACGCCATCAGGGAAACACGGCAGTCGATGATCCGGTTCTCGGCATGGGCCTCGCTTGGACCTAGGCGGAGCTCGTTGGCATGGGGCACGCCGGATACCAGCGTTCGCACAAGGACATCGCGTAACTCCGCGTCGTCGTCGACGAAGGGCAGCAACGGCTGACCGAGCGCGCGGTTCGCGCTGACGCCCAGCAGGTTCTCTGCCGCAGGATTCAGCTCGATTATGAGGAAGTTATGATCCAGCAGGATGACGGCGGTCGTCAGGCCGTCGACGATGCTGGCTGGAAGTTTGGGATCTTTCTGCCGGCGCGGTATCGCTGTGTTCAGTTCGCGATCGCGTTTTGCTGCACGTAAAAGCGGCTCGGCTCGCTTCGTATCATCAGCTTGCCCGCCTGATCGATGACCTCCGCCTGCAAGTTGTGCGCTCCACGGTACACCTCTTCCAGTTGGAACGAAGTGCCGCTGACCATGCGCGGGGTGCCGTCGAAGTACACCCGAATCTGGTGCCCGCTCTGCAGCGCCGGCTGCAGGTTCAGGCTGACGCTCAGTACGCCTTCGATATTCCATAGCGTCTGTTCGGAGGCGGGAGTTGCGACAGTGAGGTTCTGGTAACTGAACGGTTGGTTGGCATCGCTGGCCGCAGCTTCCTCACGGCGTGTGTAGCGGCTGGCGGGTACAGGCGTTGTTGGCCCGGATGACGAACGATACTCCGGCAGTTGCACTTCCTCCGCTCCGGGCTCCGGCCGGTCAGAGTAGTGGACCACGCCGTCTTCATCCACCCAGCGGTAAGCCTGCGCAAGCACGACGCCTGCGACCAGGGTGAGTACAACTGCGATAAGTAGCCGTATTTGCATGCAGTTAGCATAGCTTGGAGCCCTGTCTGTCGCCAGCGGCCGGGCGGCAAAATGCCGCCCGGTTCACAGTTTTACCCGTTACAGGCTGTAGTACATGTCGAATTCCACCGGATGGGTGGTCATGCGCAGCCGGGTAACGTTTTCCCTCTTCAGGTCAATGTAGGCATCGATCAGGTCGTCACTGAAAACGTTGCCGGCCTTGAGAAACTCACGATCCTTGTCCAGTGCATTGAGCGCCTCTTCCAGCGAGAACGCGACGAGCAACAGCTTCTTCTCTTCCTCGGGCGGCAGGTCGTACAAATCCTTGTCCATGGCATCGCCCGGGTGAATCTTGTTCTGGATGCCGTCCAGACCGGCCAGCATCATGGCGGAAAACGCGAGGTAGGGATTTGCCATCGAGTCCGGGAATCGCACTTCGATGCGGCGTCCTTTCGGGTTGGCTTCGTAGGGGATGCGAATGGAGGCGGAACGATTCCGTGCCGAATAGGCAAGGATGGTCGGCGCCTCGAATCCGGGAACCAGCCGCTTGTAACTGTTGGTCGCCGGGTTGGTAAGACCGTTCAGCGCTTTCGCATGTTTGATGATGCCGCCGATGTAGTAGAGCGCGAGATCGGACAGGCCGCCGTAGCCGTCGCCGCTGAACAGGTTCTTGCCGCCCTTGAACAGGGACTGGTGAACGTGTGCGCCGTTGCCGTTGTCGTTGACCAGCGGTTTCGGCATGAAGGTGGCGGTCTTTCCATAACTGTGAGCTACGTTGTGCACGACATATTTAAGTATTTGCACCTCGTCCGCCTTGCGGCACAGCGTGCCAAAGCGCACACCGATTTCGCACTGGCCGGCCGTGGCAACTTCGTGGTGATGTACCTCGGTCTGCAGGCCCATTTCCTCCAGCGCCAGGCACATCGCAGAACGTATGTCGTGCAGTGAATCGACCGGCGGTACCGGGAAGTAACCGCCTTTCACCGTGGGACGGTGACCGGTGTTGCTGTCTTCGTAGCTGCGGCTTGTATTCCAGGCGCCCTCGCTCGAGTCGATGGCATACATCGCGCCCTGCATGGTCGAATCCCAACGCACATCGTCGAATACGAAGAACTCGTTTTCCGGACCGAAGTAGGCCACATCGGCAATGCCGGTCGACTTCAGGTAAGCCTCGGCACGCTGTGCGAGCGTGCGCGGACAGCGGTCGTAGCCCTGCATGGTGGCGGGTTCTATGACGTTGCAGCGAAGATTGAGTGTCACTTCTTCAGAGAAGACATCGATCACAGCGGAATCAGGATCCGGCATCAGGATCATGTCGGACTCGTTGATGCCTTTCCAGCCAGCGATGGAAGAGCCATCGAACATCTTGCCGTCTTCGAACAGTTCTTCGCTCGCGACCCGTGCCGGTACAGTGACATGCTGTTCCTTGCCCTTCGTGTCTGTGAATCGAAAATCGATGAACTTGACGTCCTTTTTCTTGATCAGGCCGAGTACCTCAGCGGGGGTCATGAACCTATCCTCCAGTTTGTGAATGCGATGGCAGCCGGCTAAGCGAACTGCCGATTGCTATTGCTGTGCAGAAAGCGTGCCATCACTACTGGCCTGGCAAGTGCTTGATCCTTATCGGTTTGCCAGCCAGTCTCGCTGGGTGCTCCGCACCAGATTGGGGCGGGACCTGGACGATTCGCACTATTCTAGTGCGCTTTCGACCTTTACGCACCAATTTGGTGTCTGTTCCCTGCAGCCAGCCGCGGCCAGCACCGCGCCCCTGTCCCTGCGGCTTCCAGCGCGTGCATATGCGGTTATACTGCGCGCCACCGGATTAGCGCGAAATCATTGATGAACAAGGAAATAGCGGCCAGCCCAAGGAACTTCCAGGAGCTCATACTGCGGCTGCAGGAATTCTGGGCAGGACGCGGATGCGTGATCGCGCAGCCCTACGACATGCCCATGGGGGCCGGCACTTTTCACCCCGCAACGTTCTTGCGCGCGGTAGGTCCTGAGCCCTGGTCGTCCGCGTACGTACAGCCCTGCCGCCGGCCAACGGACGGCCGTTACGGCGACAACCCGTTTCGCCTGCAGCATCACTACCAGTACCAGGTCGTGATCAAGCCATCGCCGCCCGATATCCAGGATCTCTACATCGCATCGCTGCGCGCCATCGGCATCGACACTTCGATACACGACATCCGGTTTGTCGAAGACAACTGGGAGTCGCCCACGCTCGGCGCCTGGGGGCTCGGCTGGGAGGTGTGGCTGAACGGCATGGAGATCACACAGTTCACTTACTTCCAGCAGGTGGGCGGACTCGAATGCCGGCCGGTTACCGGCGAGATTACCTACGGCCTCGAGAGGCTCGCGATGTACCTGCTGGACGTAGAGAGCATTTTCGATATCACCTGGGCCGACGGTCCGCTGGGCAAGGTCACCTATCGCGACGTGTATCACCAGAACGAGGTCGAGCAGTCGAAGTACAATTTCGAATTCGCCGACTGCGAGGCCCTGTTTCGCGCATTCGACCACGCGGAAATCGAGAGCCAGCGGCTCATCGGGCTTGGTCTGGCCCTGCCCGCTTACGAACAGATGCTTACTGCCTCGCATACGTTCAACCTGCTGGATGCGCGCAAAGCGATTTCCGTCAGCGAGCGGCAACGATTCATACTCAGGGTAAGGACGATGGCGAGGGCCATTGCCGAGGCATACTACGCCAGCCGTGAAACGCTCGGCTTTCCCATGCTCGCAACGGTCAATCAGGCAGCGGGAGCCTCTTGAGGTATGGCGAAAATCGCGACCGCCGACTTCCTGGTCGAAGTCGGAACCGAAGAGCTGCCGCCGAAAGCGCTGAAGTCGCTGATGGATGCTTTCGCGGCCAATCTCTCCGCATTGCTCGATGAGAATCGCCTGCAGCATGGCGAAGTTCGCGCCTTTGGAACTCCGCGGCGCCTCGCTGTGCTGGTCGACAAACTGGCGCGATCACAGCCGGACAGGGAGGTGGACCTCAAGGGTCCGCCTGTTTCCGTTGCATTCGACAGGGACGGAGTACCGAAACCGGCAGCGCTCGCATTCGCCCGAAAATGCGGGGTGGACGTTGCCGATCTGCGCCGTGACATCAACGACAAGGGTGAGTGGCTGAGCTGTACGACTTCTGAAAAAGGCGCGCCGGCCTCGCAACTACTGCCCGCGCTTGTGCAACGGTCGCTGGACAATCTGCCAATTCCCCGCCGCATGCGTTGGGGCAGTTCGGACGCGGAGTTCGTGCGTCCGGTGCATTGGCTGGTGATGATGCACGGAAGGGAGCCGGTCGAGGGTGAAGTGCTGGGGATCCAGGCAGGAAAGAAAACCCGCGGGCATCGCTTTCATGCCCCACAGGAATTCACGGTCAGCTCGCCAGGCCAGTACCTGGAACTGCTGGAGAAAAAGGCTTTCGTGCTGGCCGATTTTGCCGCCCGAAGAAAACGCATCGTCGAACTCGTGGATCAGGCCGCCCGTGAAGCGGGCGGGCGGCCGGGTGGAGATCTCGCGCTATTCGACGAGGTTACCGCACTGAACGAGTGGCCGGTTGCCATCACCGGTACTTTCGACCAGGATTTTCTCAAGCTGCCCAAGGAAGTCATCGTTGCCACGCTGACCGGTCACCAGCGTTACTTTCCCGTATCCAGCAAGGACGGAGAGCTGCTACCCGTTTTCGTCACGATCGCCAATATCGAGAGCACGGAGCCGCAACGGGTTCGCGATGGCAATGAACGGGTCATCAGACCAAGGCTTGCCGATGCGGCCTTCTTCTGGGAGACGGATCGAAAATCGACGCTTTCGGATCGAATCGACGGACTGAAGAGCGTGGTGTACCAGCAGGGTCTTGGCAGCATGGCCGAGCGGAGCCAGCGAATTGCAGGGATCGCTGAACGGATTGCCGGCGCCGCGGGCGCGAATCAAGGTGATGTGCAACGCGCGGCGGCGCTCGCCAAGTGTGACCTGCTGACGGGAATGGTCAACGAGTTTCCGGAGCTGCAGGGCCTGATGGGGCGTTACTACGCGATGGCGGACGGAGAACCGGCGCCGGTGGCGACGGCCATCGGTGAGCAGTACCTGCCGCGATTCGCCGGCGACTCATTGCCCGCAAGTCCCGCAGGAATGGCCCTCGCGATCGCCGACAAGCTCGATATGCTGGCGGGAAACTTCGCACTCAACCGGAAACCCAGCGGAAGCCGCGATCCTTTCGGCCTGCGCCGGGCCGCACTTGGCCTCATACGAATCATCATCGAGAAACAACTCGACCTGGATCTCGATGAATTGCTTGCGTCCGCGGTAAGGTCCCAGCCGGTCGACTTGCAGAACAGCACGGAGCTGCCCGAGTCCCTTCGTGAGTTCATCATCGAGCGGCTCCGTGCCTGGTACCTGGAACGCCCGGGGCTGGCAGCGGAAATGTTCGAGGCGGTCCGCAGCAAACGCCCGGCGTCATTGCTCGATTTCGATTTACGTCTCAAGGCCGTTGCCGCATTCTCGCGACTCGACGAGGCAACCGCGCTCGCTACCGCGAACAAGCGCATCGGCAATATCCTGCGGCAAGCCGCTCTTCAGTCATCGCCCCGGCTGAAGACAAGCCTGCTGGTCGACGACGCGGAGAAGCAACTGCATAACGCCCTTGGGGCTGCCTCGGCAAAATTCCGCCCCCTGATCGAGCAGCGCCAGTACACCGAAGCGCTGACCGCTTTGTCCGGATTACGCAACCCTGTCGATCGGTTCTTTGACGAGGTCATGGTCATGACAGACGATCAGGCGCTCAGGAAAAACCGTCTCGCCATGTTGTCAGAGTTGCGCGACCTGTTTCTCGAAATCGCCGATATTTCGCAACTGTCCATGGCGTAGTACTGTCATGCTCACAGGGATGACCAATACCCGGAGATGACAGGGTGCTGCTGATTCGTTCTCTCCTCTTCCAGTTCTACTTTTATGCCTCGGTTGCGATCGCTTCGTCGACAGTCGTGCTCTGCTGGCCCTTTGGTCACAGGGTATGCTTTGCCGTCGCGCGCGCCTGGGGCAAATCGATGCTAATGGCCGGCCGCTGGATCTGCGGGCTGCGCTACGTCGTCGAGGGCCAGGAAAACATCCCCCGGGAACCGAGCGTAGTTCTCATAAAGCATTCAACAGTGTTTGAGACCTACGCGCAGCTCGTTTTTTTTCCGATCCAGACCTGGGTACTGAAGCGCGAGTTGAAATGGATACCGATCTTCGGCTGGGGGCTGGCGGCAATGAAGCCAATAGCGATCAACCGGGGCGCCGGTCACAGCGCCGTCATTCAGGTGATTGAGCAGGGCAAGGCGCGGCTCGCCGAAGGGATCTGGGTTACGGTTTTCCCCGAAGGGACGCGCGTGGCGCCGGGCAAGACCAAGAAATACGGCGTAAGTGGAGCGGCTCTTGCGCGCGAGGCGGGGGTAAAGATCGTGCCGGTTGCACACAACGCTGGCGACTTCTGGCCGCGGCGCGGAGTCATCAAGAAACCCGGGCTGATTCGCTTCGTCATTGGTCCGCCGATCGACGCGGCGGCGCAGACACCGAAGGAAACCAATATTCTCGTGCAGGACTGGATCGAATCAAAAATGCGCGAGATCAGTTCCGGATACGCGGGCGCCTGAGATCCAGCGCATCGATCAATGACAAGCCGTAATTCCAACGCTGGCGTTCGGCCGTGCTTCAGCGCCCGGCCTGTCTGTCGCCTGTGATTGCGCGTATGTCGGGCGGCAGCTTCGGCTGGAATTGGATGCCTGTGTCCCCCGGGTCCACACGCTGATACCTCTCCAGGAAGGCCAACCAGCGCGGGTCGTTTTCCAGTCGCGTATACATGTCCGGATACAGAAGCTCGGCGGCTTGCGGTCCTCCCATTTCGACCATCCGCTCCAGCCAGAGAAACGCCTCGTCGTTGTTTCCCGTCCAGGCATACGCTCGCGCGATTCCCTCGGGGTTGTCCGCGTTGCGCTCGATATACCGGGCAAATTCATCCTCGAATTCCTCCGTCCTCCCGAGGTCGTGCAGGGCAAGCAACCGCCCCGGATCGTCCTCGTTGGGAAATTGTTGCCTCGTGAAAAAGTCCAGCGCTTTTTGCGGGTCGCCCGCAACCAGCCACTGGGTCCCGATGTCTGAGTACAGGCTGTCGCTCGCCGGGTGCCATTCGAGAATCGCTTCGAGCTCTTCCGCCGCCTCGCGTTTGCGTCCGGTGGCGTTCAGCGCAACCACTCGCTGCCACACGCAGACAGTACAACCGGGGTCACGCTCAACCAGGTAGCC
>DATICC010000393.1:0-3682 GCA_035457045.1 Woeseiaceae bacterium
GTCGAATTCGAAGCTGAGATCCCGGCGGACATGCGCATGCCGACGGCCATCACCTGGCTGATCGTGGGGCTGGCATCGTTGCTGTACGGCGCGCAGCTTCTGGTCGACGGTTCGGTGGCAATCGCCCGTGCGTTCGGCATCAGTGAGGTCGTCATTGGCATAACCCTGGTTGCCATTGGCACCAGCTTGCCGGAATTTGCCGTCACCGTGGTAAGCGCACTCAGGCGAGAGTACGACATTGCCATAGGAAATATTGTCGGTTCCAACATCTTCAATCTGCTTGCGGTAATTGGTGTCGCTGCGGTTATCGAACCGGCCTCGCTGCATCCGTCGGTCCTGTCGCTGCACATCTTCGTGATGGTTGCATTCACCCTGGCCCTGTTCGCCATAACCTATGAGACCCGTGGAAAGGGCAGGATTAAACGCATCGAGGGTGTGGTGCTGGTAACATCCTATGTCGCCTATATCGCTTATGTAGTCGCGCAAAGCGTTTAGCAGGGCGTTGAAAACACTCTGCCAACGCGAGACAGGGATGTCCCGCTCGCGCCTCAGGTGCGCAAGTGCCTGAGGCGACGGGAGCGAGTCCGGACAGGCGCCGGACTTGCGACATTGAGAAAGGGCGGGAAAGCCCTTTTCAACATCCTGTTAGAATAGGTCGGGGATTACTGATCTGGAGGCGGATTGGGCAAGGACCTCAACGCGGACGAACTTATCGGGCTGGCAAGGCGGGTGCTGGACATCGAGGCTCGGGCGGTCGACGGCATGCGCTCGCGCCTGGACCAGTCCTTTGCCCGGGCATGCGCGCTTTGCCTGCAAACCGAGGGACGGGTGGTCGTCACCGGCATGGGCAAATCCGGTCACGTCGGCGGAAAAATTGCTGCGACGCTCGCAAGCACGGGAACTCCTTCCTTCTTCATGCACCCGGCCGAAGCCAGCCATGGCGATCTCGGCATGATCACGCGTCATGACCTGCTGCTCGCCGTATCCTATTCGGGCGAAACGCAGGAGATCATCACCATCCTGCCGCTGGTAAAGAGGATGGGGGCGAAGCTGTTGTCGATGACCGGCCGCAAGGACTCGACTCTTGCGAAGGCCGCAGACGTACACCTGGACGTCAGCGTCAGCGAGGAAGCCTGCCCTCTGAATCTGGCGCCGACGGCCAGCACTACCGCCACCCTGGCGATGGGCGACGCACTTGCGGTCGCGTTGCTCGAATCGCGTGGCTTTACCGCGGAAGATTTTGCCCTGTCACATCCGAGCGGCAGCCTGGGCAAGAAACTCCTGTTGCGAGTCGAAGACGTAATGCACAAGGGTGCGGAGATTCCGATGGTTCGCGAAACGGTCAGCTTGAGTGACGGCCTCATGGAGATGACGCGCAAGGGACTCGGAATGACCGGGGTCGTGGACGATAACGGCAAACTCGTAGGCGTATTCACCGATGGTGACCTGCGCCGCGCTCTCGACACCGGTATTGACGTGCACAAGACTCGCATGGGATCGGTAATGCATCGCGGTGGCATTGTAACCAGCCCTGATACTATGGCCGCCGCCGCTGTCCATACCATGGAAGAGAAAAAGATTACGGCGCTGCTGGTCGTGGACCAGGACGATCGCCTGATCGGCGCCCTCAATGTCCACGACCTGTTTCGCGCCGGAATCATGTGACCCAGGTGAAACCAAAATCGCAGGCCCGCCTTGCAGCAATTCGCCTGGTTGCATTCGATGTCGATGGCGTATTTACGGACGGCCGATTTTATCTCTCGGACAGCGGCGTCGAGAGCAAGGCCTTTTGCACGCTGGATGGTTTCGGAATCCGGGCGATCATCAAGGCCGGCATTCAGGTTGCTGTCATCAGCGGCCGCAGATCGCGCGCGGTCGAAATTCGGATGCAGGAACTCGGAATTTCCAACGTGGCAATGGGTTGTGCGGACAAACTTCAGGAATTCGACCGGATTTGTGATTCCCTTGGGCTGGACAAGTCCGAATGCGCCTATGTCGGCGATGACATACCGGATCTGCCCCTGCTGCAGCAGGTGGGGTTCTCCGTGGCTGTGGCCAACAGCGTTGCCGAAGTCCGCCAGGCCTGTGATTACACGACAACGGCGCCCGGAGGTTACGGCGCCGTACGCGAAGTCTGTGACATGATCCTCGACGCGGCGGTTCGCCGATGAGCCTGCGGAGGATTCTCGGCGTTACCCTGCTGCTGACGGCGGCACTCGGCAGTTGGTATCTGTCCCAATCGCTTTCGAAGCAAGCCGCCTCAAGGGTGACGGCGGACACGAATCACGACGGGTTTTACCTCCGCGCCGCCCGGGTCCTGGGTACCGACGACAATGGCGCACTGCTTTACCGGATCGAGGCAGAGTATGCCGAGCAGCGCAGCCCGTCGGAAATCGAGTTTCGCAACGTCAACATTCACTATGCATCGCCATCTAACGTGCCATGGAAACTGGTCGCCGATCACGCTTCGATCGGCGAAGATCGGGAACAGGTCACCTTGACCGGGAACGTAATGGCAGTAAGCAACGAGGGCTTTTCAGGCGACGTGACCGAGATTCGCACGCAATACCTCGAATTGCAGCCGGACACCTACACGGCAAGGACCGATGACCGTGTGCAGATCCGCATCGGGACGCGCAGCCTCACCGCGACCGGCATGCTAGCATTGCTGCAGGAAAACCGGCTGCGGCTGGAGTCTAACGTGAGTGGAAAATTCGTTCCCTGATGCTTGCCGTTGACTGGTGCTCGTACTTGAAGAAGCTGCGCATCACATTTGCACTGGCCGCTCTCGCGACCTTGCTATCGTCTGGCGGCCTTTGGGCGCAGTCGAATGACCTGCGTCTGCCGATTTCCCTGGACGCGGATTCGACGGACTACGACGGCAAGAGCTCGATGCTGATGTTTCGTGGACTGAAGCTGACACAGGGCACCATCGGCATCGAAGCCGACGAGGGTCGCGCAAACAAACTCGACTTCGAAGACAGCGTCTGGCAGTTCACCGGTAACGTCGTCATCGATACCGACAAGGGACACGTCGAATGCGACGCCGCGGACCTCAAATTCACCGGCCATCAGCTGCGGCGAGCCACCATAACCGGGTCGCCCGCAACCTTCGAGAGCCGCCGGCCCGAAAGCGAGGAAAAGACCGTAGCAGAGGCCGCCAGGCTGACCTATGACTTCGTCGCCGGGTCGATCGAGTTCTCGGGAAATGCCGTCATCTCCGAAGGCGGTAACAAGATATCCAGTGAGTACCTGGTCTACAACATCGCCGAGCAACGCATCCAGGCGCAGTCCGGTGGCGATGAAGGAAGCCGGGTCAAGATAACGTATACACCAAAAGACGGCGACGTATTGCCGGACGACAGCGCACCGGCCGGCGACGCGGACGGCCGCGAACCGGAAGCGACGCCGGACGGCGTCGAGACAACCCCGGAAACCGACGGCGGCACGGCAATTCCAGAAGATCCGGCAGACAACGACAATCCATGAGCATACTCAGCGTTCAGGATATCGCCAAACGCTACAAGTTTCGCGAGGTTGTCAAGGGCATATCGCTGGAAATCAACAGCGGCGAAGTCGTCGGTCTGCTCGGACCCAACGGCGCCGGCAAAACGACCGCGTTCTATATGATCGTTGGACTCATTCCCTGCGATCGCGGCCGGATTTTGCTCGATGGCCAGGA
>DATICC010000394.1:0-2692 GCA_035457045.1 Woeseiaceae bacterium
TGATCGAAGTGCGCATGCAATGAAATTCTCGATTGCTGCAACACTGCACCGGCAATCGCAATCAGCATTGCCGCGACGACCCACAGCTGTAACCTGTCGCCAGACTGGTATCCACGCCAGGAGTGCAAGCTCATAATGGCAAGAATCGAAACGGCAAGGTCGGCGACGACGTAAAGGAACTCATCGTGACCGGACATCCACCACGCGAAAATGCAGAACTTCACGATGATAGCGACAAACCAGGTGGTCCTGTGCCGTTCCGGCGCCGCAAATGCGGCACTGGCGGACAACAGTGCCGCACTGGTCAATCCCATCGCATACACCGAGACCTTCCACACGACGGCCGCAACTTTCGCGTCGAGCTCATTGTAGAACCCGTGATAGGTACCGCCTGCCAGCGCAGCCGTTGCCGCAGTCACATAAGCGACCGTCCATAACGTCATCGCCGCCGACCGCTGCTGCAACGCTGCCCGGCCAAGCAGCAGCGCGAGCACGAGACAGACTGCGCCGAGAAGGTAGTCGGTGATGAGGTTCGACGGATGAGTCATGGCCTAATCACGCCATCGTAAAGTTGTCGAAGCTGTTCGCCTGCTGTTGCCACGCCAGGCGGTGCCAGCATACAGGCCCCAAAAAAAAGCGGCTCCCCTTGGGAGCCGCTTGTACCGTCATGAGTACTGTCGTCTTGGCCCTGCATCCCCCGCCAAGTAGTACCTGAAGGTGTCGTCGAAATCGCTGCGGTGGCCGTATCCCATCAATTGTTGCAATCAGGCTACGGATCGCACGACCAGACAGTGTCAAAAATCCTTCAGTATGTCAATCCATTAGCACACGATGCCTGGGCAGCGAACGGCCATTTGCGTGAATGTTGCGAATGTACAACAGCATTCGCCGGCCCGGCAGTCATCGACCCAAGCCAAATCAATCACTTGCTTCGGTGCTGCCCGCGCTCGCCACGCGGCCGCCGTTTCCGAACACCTCGTCGGCCGGGATGATCCGGATGCGCTCGGCGCCGATACCCAGTGGCAAGGCCTCGATCACCTTGTCCTCCGCCAGCAGCTCGGCAGGCTTGTCCGCGTCGTAAGTGACCGGGGACGCGCGTTCGCCCTCCAGGCGCTCGCGCAGGTCCTGCGCGTCGCGGGTAACGAACACGTACTGCACGTCGTCCGTGTCGAGATTCTCACGAATGACGCGGTTCACGTCCGCGAGAGTCAGTTTCGCGAGCCCTTCGCGCACGTAGTCGGCAAAATCCCCGGTTCCGTAGTACTGGCCGTCCAGCGCGTATCCGAGCTGACGCGATTGCCCGTCGGTCAGCAGGCTCACGGACTTCGCCAGGAAACTCCGCGTCGCTTCGAAATCGGACTCGCTCATGCCTTCCCCGATCAGCTTTTCGAGTTCGTGGAATGCGGTGCGCGTGGCGAAGTGCGCATCATTGTTACTGCGCAACGGCCGGATCCACACCTGGAAGATCTGCTGCTGGCGGCCCAGGTTCGTGTCAGGCTGGAACTGGAACATGCCGCGGGGAAAATACTCGATGTAGGCATAGTCGCCGTAATTCATGCCACGCGTTTCGCGGATCCTTTTGTAGAGATGGCCACTGCTTGCGCGGTGCTCACCGAACCAGGAGCGAGCGAGCCACAGCGCTACCCAATCGGGATCGCCACGCTTCAACTCAATTGGAAAGCCGAATGACACGGCCACCGCGGGTGTTTCTTTTTCCACGATGGTCGCAACCCGCCCGTCTGGCATGGCGGCGGCCGGTACTCTCAGCGTCGCACGCTCGCCGGGCAACAGCACCTGCAGGTCGTCGCTGATGCGTGCGACGAAATCCTCCGGGTATCCGCCGGCCACGCCGACCGTGATGTTGCGGATCGTGTAGTAATCCGCGTAGAACTGTTTGACATCGTCGAGGCTGATCCCTTCGATTTGCGTGCTGTCGCCGAGATTGAGCCAGCCGTACGGGTGCTCCGGACCATACAGTTCCGTGTACAGGAGCTCCTTGCCGAGCTCTTCGTCATTGTTGGCCACGAGATCGCTGCGGATCTGGTTGATCAATTGCGTCTTTACCCGCGCGAAATCCTGCTCGCGCCAACCGGGTGTCAGCAGCTGGCCACTGACCAGCTTGTACCAGCGATCCAGGTTGTCCCTGTGCACCTGGCCGGAGAGCCGTGTCATCTCCTTGTCGAGCTGCGCGACGAAATCCGACGCCATCGGGTACATCGCATCGTTGATCTGGTCGATCGTAAGGGCGGCCGAGCCTGCATCCGAGACCATCGCCGCGGTCAGTGCGGCGAGGCCCTTCTTCCCCGGCGGATCCATCCCGGCGCCGGCATGCACCAGGAACGCGACATCGACCAGCGGCGAAGTGGCGGACCGCATGGCCACCACCGATACCGGCAGTGGCTCCTCACGGTGGCGGCCCACGGCAGCAAGATCGGGGCCGCTGACATCTGTCGGCGCCGCGGACGCATCCTTCACCGGGGCGGCCATCCCCTTCGCCGCGACCAAAGCATCGATTGGCGCATTGCCGTCGATGCCGGCCAGCGTTGCGCCGCTCGACAAGGTGACCGTGACTCGTCCCGCGTCGGTGAAGTACTTTCCGGCGTAGGTGCGAACATCCTCTGCCGTCAGCGCGTCATAGCTGCGATAGACCTCGTTGATGGTTTCCGGCGTGCGCCAGAACTGTACAAAGGCA
>DATICC010000395.1:0-4351 GCA_035457045.1 Woeseiaceae bacterium
GACCGTTGTCCATCGCAAAGCTCGCGGACAGGTCCCAGCTCAGTTCGTTCCAGCTTCTGCTGCCGCTGACCAGGCCGGTGCCGACATCGGTCACGGCATCTTTCTCGTCCCGGGTGTAACGCAGGCCGCCGGACACGCGCAGCCTGTCGGACAGGTCGTAACCGACGTTGCCGAACACGGCTGTGCTGGTCACTTCCTGGGTCAGGTAGAAGTCGAAGGGGCCGGCGCCGTTGAAGATGTAGCCGTCCTGGAAGTTCGTGCCTTCTTCCGTGAAGTAATAGATGCCGGACACGAAGTCGAACTGGCCGTAGTCGCCGTTCAGCTGCAGCTCGAGTGAAGTCTGGTCGGCATCCCCGATCTCCGGGAACGACAGGAAGTCGTCCTCGAAGGCGTCGTCGTCGAGACCGGCCTTGTACTCGGAATGCCTGTCGCTCGCGATGAGCTTGGTTTCCAGCCTGTCGGAGAGCTGCCAGTTGGCGGTTACAGAGAATCCGCGCGCTTCGTTAGTCACGTGCGTCTGGCTGGCCTGTCCCGTATTGTTGTCGTAAATATCCGCAGCTGTGTCGGAATTCCGGTAGCCGGCGTTCCACAAAGCGCCGTTGGCGCACAGGGTCGGGTCTGCTGCAGTATCCCGGCACACCAGGCCGACCTCGTCGATCAGGGTCGTGTACGGGTTCAGGCCGTTGTCGCCGTCATTCGCATCGGCGGCTATGGTCAGCGAGAAATCCTCATTGACATCGAAGGCCAGTGCAACACGTGCAAACGTGTCCTTGGTTTCACCGACTTCGACACCGGCGTTCGGCAGGTTCACGAAGTCACCCAGACCGTCGCGCTTCTTGAAACCGCCGGAGAACGACATCGCCAGCGACTCGGTCAGGTTGATGTCCGCGTAAACGTCCGCGTTCAGCCTGCCTCGGGAGCCAACCATTGCGCCAACGCGTGCGCCTTCCTCGGTGCCCGGTGTCTTGGTGATGATGTTGATTGCGCCGCCGATCGAGTTCCGGCCATACAGCGTGCCTTGCGGTCCGCGCAGGACTTCGATGCGTTCGATGTTGGTCAGGTTCCAGTTCTGTCCCACCTGCCGGCCAAGGTAGACGCCATCGACGTAGACGCTCACACCGGGATCGGTGGTGATCAGGTGGTCCTGCAGCCCTATGCCGCGGATGAACGGGTTGGCGGACGAGGTATGGCCCGCGGAGAAGGTCGTGACGTTGAGGTTCGGCACGAACTTGCCGACATCGACCAGGTCGGTGATGCCCTGTGCCTCGATCGTGTCGCCGGAGAAGGCGCTGATCGACATCGGCACTTCATAGATGTTCTGTTCGCGTTTGGTAGCGGTTACGACGATTTCCTCGAACAGCGAGTCAGACTCGTTGTCCTGGGCTGTTGCGGCGCTTGCCAGAAAGCAGCCCGCAGTAACCGCCGTCAACGCGCGCAGCGTTGAAGTAAAAGTCTTCATAAAAAGCAGTCCTTATTGTTGCAGAAAAACAACAGTTGATCCGGAAAATGGGCAATTGCAAACACCCATTCTGGGCCGCGATTATAAAAGAACGTTTCATTTTAAACACAGTATTATTGACGCATGAGTCTGCCCGCCACTGAATCTGTTGGGAAAATTCCGGTTTTCGATGCCCCGGCGGACGGGCATTTGCGCGCGGACATGGTTCGCGCCTACCGCGAAGCCGGGGTCATGGTGTTGCGGAACTTCGTGTCGCTTGCAGCCTGCAAGCGTTTGCGGAAGCGGGCCGGGGACCTGGTCAGGGACTTCGACCCGGACAAAGTGAAAAGCGTTTTCTCGACGACGAAGCAAAGCCAGCTCACCGACCGCTATTTCATCGATTCCGGGGACAAGATCCGGTTCTTTCTTGAGGCGAATGCATTCGACGAGTCCGGGAAGCTGCGACAGTCGAAGGAGAACAGCCTGAACAAGATGGGCCATGCGATGCACGACATCGATCCCGTATTCGACGAGTTCTCGCACTCGGCGGAACTGGACCGGATTGCCAAAGCACTCGGCATCGCCGATCCGGTCGTCATTCAGTCGATGTACCTGTTCAAGCCGCCGCGCATCGGCGCCGAAGTGGTTTGCCACCAGGACTCGACCTACATCTACACGGAACCGGAATCCTGCATCGGTTTCTGGTTTGCGCTGGAAGATGCTACGACCGAGAACGGCTGCATGTACTTCATTCCGGGCGGTCACCGCGGGCCGCTGCGACTGCGCAATCACCGACTCGAAGACGGCTCGTTGCGCACCGACGTAATGAGCGACGAGCCGTTCGACGAGGAGCGGAAGGTTGCTGCCGAAGTGAGCGCCGGTTCTCTCGTGGTTTTCGACGGCAGGGCGCCGCACATGAGCGGCGAGAACCGTTCACCGAAATCCCGTCACGCCTATTCCCTGCACGTCATCGACAGGCGCTGCCATTATCCCGCTGACAACTGGCTGCAGCGCGGACCGGAGCTGCCGCTTCGGGGCCTGGCCTGAGCGAATTCACCAAGAGACGCGATGCTTTTCACTGACATCATTCGCAGGAAGCGTGATGGCGGCGAACTGTCACCGCAGGAAATCGAATACTTCGTTGCCGGACTGGCGGATGGCAGCATTCCGCCGGAGCAGGTGTCGTCGCTGGCGATGGCAATATTCCTGAATTCGATGTCGGCGCAGGAGGCGGGCGCGCTTACCATGGCGATGGCGCGTTCCGGCACCGTGCTCGACTGGAGCGGCGACGAACTGAACGGCCCGGTCGTCGACAAGCACTCCACCGGTGGTGTGGGTGACAAAGTGAGCCTCATGCTCGCGCCGATCGCCGCGGCCTGTGGCTGTTTCGTGCCGATGATCTCCGGGCGCGGACTGGGGCATACGGGCGGCACGACTGACAAGGTCGAATCGATTCCGGGCTACCAGTCCATGCCCGACTTCGACCGCTTTCGCAAGGTGGTGAAATCGGTCGGCTGCGCCATCATCGGCCAGACCGGCGATCTCGCGCCGGCGGACCGCCGCTTCTACGCCATTCGCGACGTAACCGGCACCGTCGAATCGATTCCGCTGATAACCGCTTCGATCCTCGCGAAGAAAATAGCAGCCGGCCTTAACGGACTGGTGATGGACGTGAAAGTCGGTTCCGGGGCATTCATGCCGAGCTATGAGAAATCCGAACAGCTTGCCCGAAGCATCATTGCCACGGCGAGCAAGGCAGGATTGCGGACCCACGCGTTGCTGACGGACATGAACGAAGTGCTCGGGCTGACTGCCGGCAATGCATTGGAGGTCGCGGAGTCCGTCGAATACCTGACGAATTCAAAACGGGAACAGCGCCTGGACGCGGTGGTGCGCGCGCTGTGCCTGGAAATGCTGGTCCTGACCGGCGTGGAAAGGGACCGCAAGGCCGCAGCTGTGCAAGTCGAACAGGCCATCGTGTCGGGCCGGGCTGCGGAGATTTTCGGCCGCATGGTTGCGGCCCTGGGCGGTCCGAAGGATTTCGTGACGCACTACAGGAAGCACCTGCGCGCGGCAAACGTGCAGGTGCCGGTCACGCCGGGTCGAGACGGTTACCTCTCGGAAGTGAATGCATTTGCCATAGGCAATGCCATCATCGAGCTCGGCGGCGGAAGGCGGATACTCGGCGAGGAACTGGACTTATCCGTCGGCTTCAGCAACTTCGTTCCGATCGGTACCTTCGTGAACAGCAACGTGCCGCTGGCAACAGTGCACGCGGCAAACTCTGCCAAGGCCGAATACGCCGCGGATTTGTTGCGCAGTGCTTGCACGGTCGCCGATTCGAAGCCACCGGCACGGCCCGTAATCTACGACAGCATCGCGGCCGATTTCTGAGGCATGGCCTCGACGAAGCCGGTATGCTTGAGGCCATCGTTCGGCAACAGCAAACAATAAGTCGATAGATCAGTCGGGGGACCCGGTATGGCTGGCTTGTTCACAGGATTGCTCGGGATAGTCGTGCTGCTCGGTCTCGCCTGGCTGATTTCCGGCAATCGCAAGGCCATCAACCTGCGCATCGTCGGCGCGGCATTTGCCCTGCAGGCCGTGGTTGCCGCTTTCGTCATCTACACGCCGGTCGGCAAAGCCGTGATCGGGAAAATGAGCGATGGCGTACTGAAAGTAATGGGTTACTCCCGCGATGGCATCGAATTCGTTTTCGGCGGCCTGGCGACCACAGAAGGGATCTGGAGTTTTGCGATCAACGTCCTGCCCATGATCGTATTTTTCTCGTCGTTGATGTCGGTTCTCTATCACATCGGTGTGATGCAGATCGTGGTGCGGATGATCGGCGGTGCGCTGCAATGTGTCATCGGCACGCGTCCCGTGGAATCGCTGAATGCGGCGGCGAATATT
>DATICC010000396.1:0-7349 GCA_035457045.1 Woeseiaceae bacterium
CAGGTCTTCCAGGGCATACGCGCGCTGATCGATCCCCAGGTTGCACGGGAGCGTTACCCGGCAGCCATCGTCCGTGTGCAGCGCTACGCCGGCATGGAAGAGGGCTACGAACCCATCACCGAGCTCGCAAAAGCGCGCACGATGGAACGTTTTGAAGTCGAGGGCCTCGTGGGTCCTTATCGCGGCCAGGTCGAACAGGATCTCGAGCGTAGCGTTACCTTCATCGACGGCATCGAAAAATTGCTGGCAGGAACCGACCTGGAAGGTTGGCAGGAACCTTACGAGGAACTTGCGTCCCAGTTGCGGGAGTATGGCGATTGGGTACGCGCCGAGATCCTGCCGAGGGCGCGGGACGATTTTCGCTTGCCAGCCGTGATGTATGCCGACGCGCTGCGAAACTGGGGTGTCGACGATTCTCCCGAACAGCTGATCCAGACCGCAACACAGGGCTACATGGACATCCGGAATGAAATGGACGTCATCGGGGCGCTGGTTGCGAAAGAACGCGGATACCCGACCAGCGACTATCGCGACGTCATTCGCAGGTTGAAGGAGGATGGCGCCATCGACGGTGACAAGTTGCTCGACCATTATCACCAGGTTCTTGGCAAGATCGAAACCATCCTCAAAGACCAGCGCATCATCAGCCTGCCGGAGCGTCCTGCCGGCATTCGCATTGCCACTGCGGCCGAAACGGCGGCGCAGCCTGCGCCTCATCTCGATCCGCCCCGGATGATAGGCAACACCGGCGAGTACCCGTATTTCGTGATCCCGCTGCTGGAACAAAATGCCGATGGCTCGTGGCCACAGACCGACGATACCTATGCAGCGGGCGCCTGGACGCTGACGGCTCATGAAGCGCGCCCGGGTCACGAAATGCAGTTCTCCAGCATGATCGAAGCAGGAGTCTCCATTGCGCGCGCAATCTTTGCGTTCAACAGCGCCAACGTCGAAGGCTGGGGCCTTTATGCAGAAGCCATTACCAAGCCGTACATGCCACTCGAAGGCCAGTTGATCAGCCTGCAGTATCGCCTGATGCGTGCCGGCCGCATGTTCCTCGACCCGATGCTGAATCTGGGCCTCATTTCACCGGAGAATGCAAAGCGCCTGATCATGGAAGACATGGTCATCGGCGAGAGTTGGGCGCAGAATGAAATCGAACGATACACGTATCGCATGCCGGGGCAGGCGACCGCGTATTTTTACGGCTACACGAAGATGCAGGCTTTGCGAACGCAGACAGAACTTGCCCTGCGCGACGACTTCGACCAGCAGGCGTTTCACGATTTCGTCTTGTCACAAGGCATGTTGCCACCGGATCTGCTGAAGTCGGCGGTCATGGAAAATTTTGTACCGTCAATGAAGAACTAGGCCGCTCGGTCCGGCGTTATAATCCTGCGGAGTCCAATAACGGGAGCGCCGGATGCCGGGGGATATATCCTGCTATCGCTGCGGTGCGTCACTGGCCGCGCTGTCATTGCCGCTGTCGCGCCAGGACGAATGTCCGGCGTGCGAGAATTTCCTGCACGTGTGCAGGATGTGTGTTCACTTCGACCCGCGCGTGCCGAGGCAGTGTCGTGAAGACGGCGCCGAGGAAGTGATCGAGAAGGAGCGTCCGAATTTCTGTGACTGGTTCAAACCCTCGGAGCAGGCGTTCGACAGCCGACGGGCACAACAGGAGGACAAGGCCAGGCTGGCCCTGAAAGCTCTGTTCGGCGAAGGCGAGGCAGCCGAACCGTCCGTCGACGATGCGCTGCGCAAAGCACAGGACCTGTTCAAATGACCCTGGATCGGCGCCGCTTCCTGTCGGTGGCCGCCGCTGCCGTCACGGTGCCGTCCCTGAGTGCATGCGGTGATGCCACTTTGCCTGCCGACGGTGTGCCTCGCAGCGGTTTCGATGAGGACTCGACCGCGGAGCAGGTGACCGAGGGCATAGATCTCAAAGGCAAGATCGCGGTCGTCACCGGTTGTACGTCCGGCATCGGTTTCGAGACCATGCGGGTGCTGGCGAAACGCGGCTGCTACGTGATCGGCACGGGGCGAACACTGGAATCTGCGCAGCAGGCATGCTCCCGGGTGCGGGGCGTAACAACGCCGGTGCAGCTCGAGCTTTCCGATTTCGATTCCGTCGCCGCCTGTGCCGACGCCGTGCGGTCACTCAATTCACCTGTCGACATGCTGATATGCAATGCCGGAATGCGCGGCAGCGAGCGGCAGACCGTGAATGGCATCGAGAAGCATTTCGTGGTCAACCATCTCGGGCATTTCATACTGGTCTACCGGCTGCTCGAGCGCCTGTATCTTTCCTGGCAGGGGAGAGTGGTCGTGGTCGGCAGCCGCGCTGCGTATCGCAGTGCCCCGTCAGACGGGATACAGTTCGATGACCTGGGCGCGGAGCGGGATTACAGTGCGGGCAGGGCGTACGCTCATTCCAAACTGGCAAACGCACTTTTTTCGCTGGAACTTGCGCGGCTCCTGAAAGGCACACGCATTACCTCGAACTCGCTGCACCCCGGCGTCATCGACACCAACATTGCGCGCAACGAATCCGCGCTGGCGCGCGGTGCATTCGGATTGTGGACGAGACTCGCCGGCAAGAACATCGAACAGGGAGCAGCTACCTCCTGCTACGTGGCGACCAGTCCCCTGCTCGGCAGCACCAGCGGCCAGTACTTCGAGGATTGCAATGCAGTGATCGTTGCAGGCGACAACCACATGCACGATCAGGAACAGGCGAGCCGTCTCTGGCTGCTGTCCGAGGAGTTGACCCGCGACTACCTGGTTGAAATCCGCCGCCCCGACTGGAATGAATTTGAAAACGGCCTCCGCAAAAAGCGCGACTGAGCGGCGGGCGCTCGTGTTGCTCTCCGGCGGCCAGGATTCGACGACCTGCCTGTTCTGGGCTTTCGACCGTTTCGGCAAGGGCGTCGTGGACGCCATTTGTTTCGATTATGGCCAGCGCCACCGTATCGAGATCGATGCAGCCCGGCAGGTCGCGGGTCACGCCGGCGTTCACCTCGCCGTCCTGCCGATCGACACTTTCTCGGCACTGGGTGGCAGTTCCCTGGTCGATACGAACATAGCCGTTCCGGCCGGGGCGAGTGCGCCCGGCCTGCCGAGTACTTTCGTGCCGGGACGCAACCTGGTTTTCCTCACCTATGCCGCAGCCTATGCCTGGCAGCGCGATATTCGCCATCTCGTCACCGGCGTGGCGCAGACCGATTACAGCGGTTACCCGGACTGCCGGCAGAACACCATCACGGCACTGCAACGCTGCCTGCGGCTGGGCATGGAACGCAACTTCAAGATTCACACGCCGCTGATGCACCGGTCGAAAAAGCAGACCGTGGAACTCGCCGTTTCGCTGGGCGCTCTTGAGGCGCTGGGACTCTCGCACAGCTGTTATAACGGTCAACGGCCACCTTGCGGCAGCTGCGCGGCCTGTCTCTTGCGCGCGAAGGGCTTTGCCGAGGCCGGCATCGCGGACCCACTGTTGACGGTATGACGTACTCGGTCAAGGAAATGTATTACACGCTGCAGGGCGAAGGTGCGCAAAGCGGGCGTGCTGCTGTATTCCTGCGTTTCGCGGGTTGCAACCTGTGGTCAGGACGGGAGGAACACCGGGACGCGGCAGTGTGCCGATTCTGCGATACGGAGTTTGTCGGCGTCGACGGACCGGGCGGCGGCAAGTTCGCCACGGCCCGCGAACTGGCAGCTGCGGTGGCTGAAAAATGGCCGTCAGGGAGTGGCCGGGGCAAACCCTACGTGGTGTGCACGGGTGGCGAGCCTTTGCTGCAACTGGACCGGGCAGCCATCGACGCTTTGCACAGCGCCGGGTTCGAGATCGGAGTGGAAACCAACGGTACCATCGCGGCGCCACCGGGCCTCGACTGGATTTGCGTGAGCCCGAAAGCCAACGCGGCGTTGCTGCAAACGAACGGAGATGAACTGAAGCTCGTGTACCCGCAGCGCGAAGCGGAAGCGCAGCCCGAACACTACACCGGGTTGCGATTCAGACATTTCTTCCTGCAACCGCTGGACGACGAACGCCGTGAAGCCAACACGGCATCCGCTCTGCGATATTGCCTGGCACATCCGCAATGGCGATTGTCCTTGCAGACCCACAAGTTGCTGGGGATCCCCTGAATGACACCGCGCATGTCCCTGGGACACCGGGCCCTGCGCTGGACAGTCGCATTTGCGGTTGGCCTGCTGCTTGCGCTGTACTCCTTTCAGCGCATCACCGATCCGGAACCTCGCATGCAGCGGGCCCGGGAGGAGGCAGCGGTGCTTGCAGCGAGGGAAGTATTGCTGGCTTACGTGACCAACGGGACTGCCGTGGAACTCGTGGATCCGTTGCAGACCAATCGCCGGGTGGGCAAAGTGTATGTCTATCCCGCGGACGGTGGTTGGGAAGTATCCGGGCATTACCGCCGAGGTCCCGATGATCGCTGGCACCCCTACCTGATGCGCCTCGATCCGCAGTTGCGGCTGGTTTCGCTGTCGGTGCGCGACGGCAATGAACGGCTGCTGACCCGATCGGCAACAGATCCGAGGTTCTCGGCGGTGCCCTGACCCTGCTCAGGCCAGCCAGACGATGAGACCGATCAGGGCAAGCGCATACAGCGCTCCCAGCACCAGTACCGAGTTCTCGATGTCCGGGTTCGTATCAGTGTTCATCATGTTACTGCTCCAAATCGGCCTGACCCTGGCGAAATTCTGTGCAGTTCGGGCCGAATGAACTTGACCCTTCCATGATCGGCCACTGATGTTTTCCTGATTTTCCCTGATGCAAACGGTTTTCCCGGGTCGCGCATCTAAGCTTGCGACATGCCACGAAACCGGGACCGCCAATCCGGCGGCCAGCCAGAAACGGGGAGCACTCACTGAAAATCGCGGATACATCGGGCCAGGACGTGGTCCTGAAGCCTCGCAGCAAGCGCAGTCGCACCGTCATAGCCAGCTCGGCGATCCTGGTACTGCTTGCCGTCGCGTGGATGATCGCACCGGTCGTGGAACGTTGGGCCAGCGCCACCGTTACGGTGCCCATGGACCGGTTGCGGCTGGCCACGGTGAGCCGCGGCGACCTGGTACGGGATGTGTCGGTGCAGGGACGGGTGGTTGCATCCGTCAGCCCCACCTTGTACGCGAGCGCCCCGGGGGCAATCACGCTGCTCGTCGAGGCCGGGGCCAGTGTCAGCGCCGGTCAGGTGCTGGCGACCATAGACAGTCCCGAACTCAACAACGAGTTCCAGCAGGCACAGGCGCTGCTGGACCAACAGGCCATTGAACTCGAACGCCAGCGCATCGAATCGCGGCAACTCGCGCTGGACAAGCGCAAGGCAGCGGACCTTGCGGAAGTCGCGCTCACCGCGGCGCGACGGGAGAAACGGCGGGCAGACGACGCCAACGAGCGCAATGTCATTTCCGTCATCGACTTCGAGAAGGCACAGGACGAACTGCGCAACGCGGAATTGGCGCACGGGCATGCGGTAGCCGACGCCGACCTGTTCGACGAAAGGCTGACCTTCGAACTGCGCGCCAGCGAACTGTCACTGCAGCGCCAGGGCCTGCGTGTCGAGGAATTGCGGCGGCAGGTCGACAACTTGTCCATCACATCCCCGGTCAACGGCATCGTGGGCGATCTGCTGGTGGCGCAGAAGTCGGCCGTGTCCAGGGATACGCCGGTCATGTCGGTAGTGGACCTCACCCAATTCGAGATCGATGCCCAGATACCTGAGAGCTATGCGGACGACCTGGCGATCGGCATGCCGGCGGAGATCATGATCGGAGCGAGCCGCTATGCCGGCACGTTGACTGCAGTATCGCCCGAGGTCATCCAGAACCAGGTCAGCAGCCGGATTCGATTTTCCGGTGAAATGCCGCCGAACCTGCGGCAGAACCAGCGCCTGACCACAAGAGTTCTGCTCGAGGAGCGCCCGGACGTGCTGATGTTGCCGCGCGGCCAGTTCCTTGAGACCGGTGGCGGGCGTATTGCCTATGTGCTCGACGGCGACGGTCTGGCTCTCAGGCGGTCGATCCAGGTCGGTGCGCGCAGCCTTGCTGCGGTGGAAATCGAGCGCGGTCTTGCCGAGGGCGACACCGTCATCATTTCAGGGATCGAACAGTTCAGTGGCGCCGAATCGGTGCTGATAACCAATTGATGCGACGACTGAGGGAGTGTCTCATGCTGAGTATGAAGAATGTTTCGAAAGTCTACCGTACCGAATCCGTCGAGACGCACGCATTGCGCGAGTTCTCCTTCAGCGTAAACGAAGGCGACTTCATTTCGGTGACGGGACCGTCGGGGTCGGGCAAGACCACCTTTCTCAATATTGCCGGATTGCTCGAGGAATTCTCGAACGGCGTTTACGAACTGGATGGCCAGAACGTGACCAACCTGAGCGATCGCGATCGCTCGCGGCTGCGAAACGAGAAAATCGGCTTCATCTTCCAGAGTTTCAACCTGATTCCGGAACTGGATGTCTTCGACAACGTAGACGTGCCGCTACGCTACCGGGGCTTCAGGGCCGCGGAGCGCCGTCAGCGCATCGACCGGGTCATTGACATGGTCGGGCTGGGATCGCGCGCGCACCACCTGCCATCGCAGCTCTCCGGCGGGCAACAACAACGCGTGGCCATCGCGAGGGCGCTGGCCGGTGAACCGCGCTTCCTGCTGGCCGACGAACCGACCGGAAATCTCGACTCGCAGATGGCCGAGAGCGTGATGCAACTGCTGGAGGACATCAATCGTTCCGGCACGACCATCATCATGGTCACACACGAGAAGAATCTCGCCAGGCGGGCCCGTCGCAACATCTTCATGCACGACGGGCGCGTCAGCAGCAACGATCCCGGCCTGCACCTTGCGGCCGCCAGCGCCTGAAGAGGAGTACCGGGATGTTTCGTTACTACGCCAGGCTCGGACTGCTGAGCATCCGTCGCAATCCGGTGTTGAGCGCATTGATGGTGGCGGCCATTGCCACCGGCATCGGCGCCTGCATGACCATCGTCAACATCGACTACGTGATGAGTGGCAACCCCATACCCCATCGCTCGAAACTGCTGTATCACGTGCAACTCGACAGTTGGGACCCCTACGAGGCAGCCGAGGAACCGAACGAACCGCCGGACCAGGTGACGTACATCGACGGCACGGCGTTGCTCGCAGCCGGCAAAGCGCGTCGGCAGGTCCTGAGCTATCGCACCGGGCGCGTAATCCAGCCGGAAGGCGAGGGTCAGTTGCCATTCCAGGTCGCAAGCCGCAGCACTTCGGCCGATTTCTTCCCGATGTTCGATACACCGTTCATCTACGGCAGCGGCTGGGACAAATCAGCCGATGACGGCAC
>DATICC010000397.1:0-15827 GCA_035457045.1 Woeseiaceae bacterium
ACGCTGGCGATGGAAGACGAGAAAGCGATCCCGGCTTTGAAGGAAGCGGCGCGACTGAGCGATGAAGGCGAACTGGATTTGCGTCTGGCAAACGCCTATCTCAACGTGGGCCAGCACTCGGAATGCGTAACCGCCATACGAGCTGCACTCCGCAAAGGCGGGATAAAGAGCCAGGACAACGCACATATTACCCTGGGCATGTGCCAGTACAACCTGAAGCAGTATCAGGATGCGATTGCCTCATTCCGTGAAGCGGGCAGGACTTCGCGATCCAGGCGTGTTGCGGACCAGTGGATTGCGGTCATTCAGAGCGACATCGACCGGAATGAACAGATACAGCTGGCCGAAGCGGCTGCACGCAAGCAGCAGGAAGCCCTGGAGCGACGTCGTCGGACAGTCGACCGTCTCTAGTTCCGCAAGACAATCAGACTGCACCTGAAAAACGGCCCGGCGCATGCCGGGCTTTTTTTTGGTGAGTACACGGTGTCCCATTGACATCCACCGGAAGCAGAGTGTCGCTCGATGCAAAATTGACCGGCTCGCTTTGCAATCCGTACAATAGCGCGCATTTTGCGACCCGCAGGACTCGGCAATGCCCAAGGTAACCTACATCACGACAGATGGCGTACACCACGAGGTGGAGGTCGACAACGGCTATTCCGTGATGGAAGGCGCAATCAATAACAACATCCAGGGTATCGTTGCTGAATGCGGCGGGGCCTGTGCCTGCGCGACTTGCCACAGTTACATAGACGAGGCGTGGCTCGACAAGCTGTCACCCATGGACGACATGGAGGACAGCATGCTGGACGCCGCATACGAACGGCGGCCGAACAGCCGGCTGACCTGTCAGATCGAAATGCATCCCGGGCTCGACGGCCTGGTCGTGCACGTGGCGGAAAACGAAGGCTGACGCGCGGCCTGTTGCCGCAGGCTTCACTTCAACCCGGTTTCCCGACGCCCGATGACGATACGCTGTATTTCGCTCGTGCCCTCGTAAATCTCCGTTATCTTGGCGTCCCGGAAATAGCGCTCCAGCGGCAATTCCTTGCTGTATCCCATGCCGCCGTGGATTTGCAGGGCCTGATGGGTCACGAACATCGCGGTTTCGGATGCGTAGAGTTTCGCGATACTGCTGTTCAGCGTATTGCGTTTCCCGGTCCCAGCGCATTGCATTTTGTCCCACGCCGCCTTGAGCACCAGTAATCGCGATGCTTCGATGCGCGTCTTCATGTCGGCAATCTTTCCCTGGATCGCCTGGAAACTGCCTATGGGCGTGCCGAAGGCTTGCCGCTCTCGGGAGTACGACAGGGTCGCATCGTAGGCAGCCTGTGCGATACCGAGGGCTTGCGCAGCGATACCGATCCTGCCGGAATCGAGCACGGACATCGCGATCCGAAATCCATGGCCTTCGTCTCCGAGGCGATCTTCCACCGCGCATATGTAGTCCGTAAGCTCGATCTCGCAGGTGGCAGACGCGCGTATGCCAAGCTTTGGCTCTACCTTGCCGCGGTGAAATCCGGGCTCTTCGGCGTCTACGATGAATGCACTAATGCCGAGCGAGTTACCTGCCGGATCCTCGGTCTGGGCGAAGAGCACGAGGTAACGGGCCACCGGCCCGGAGGTAATCCAGGATTTCCTGGCGTTGATCACGTAGTGCGTACCATCGGACGAAAGCACTGCCCTGGAGCGCATCGACCCAGCGTCGGAACCGGATTGCGGCTCGGTCAGCGCGTATGCACCCACAAACCGTCCCTCCGCAATCGGTCGGAGGTAGTTGCGCTTTTGCACCTCGTTGCCGAATTCGAGCAGCGAGATACCGTAGAGCGAATTGTTTACCGAGACTATCGTGCCGTGCGCAGCATCCGCTGCCGATATTTCATAGATGACCAGCGCCGAACATATGCTGTCAAGGCCGGCACCGCCGTACTCAGCGGGTGTCTCGATTCCCATGAATCCAAGTTCGCCTGCCATACGTATCGTTCTGGAAGGGAATTCGCCGCTCGCGTCAAATTGCGCCGCCACAGGAGCGATTTCGTTCTGGGCGAATTCCCGCGCCGCATCCTGGATCATCTGTTGTTCGTCCGTCAGGCGAAAATCCATCGGGGAGCTCCTGTCGTCATCGCGTCTGGCACCGCGCAATTCTATTATTATTGCAGTGACAATTGTGAAATTAGCGGCCCGGGGTTCCGGGGGTGACGGCCTGCCATTTTCGTAATAGCATGGCAGTTCAAAACGCGTTCGACGGCAACCCAGGAGCACGAAAAATGACCATAAAAGTCGGCGATAAAATGCCAGCAGGGACTTTCGGAATCATGACCGAAGCCGGACCCGGTGCAATTTCGACCGATGAGTTATTCGCAGGGAAAAAAGTGGTTCTGGTATCGGTGCCCGGTGCCTTCACTCCGACCTGTTCGGCAAAGCACCTGCCCGGATTCGTCGAGCATGCGGATGACTTTTTTGCGAAGGGGGTTGATACCGTCGCCTGCATGGCGGTCAACGACGTTTTTGTCATGAAAGCCTGGGGTAAGGACCAGGGCGTCGGCGACAAGGTGAAGATGCTGGCTGATGGCAATGGTGAGTACGCCAGGGCGCTCGGCCTGCAACTTGACGGTACCGCATTCGGCATGGGAATGCGCGGCCAGAGATTCGCCATCGTTGTCGATGATGGTGTCGCGGTTCACGTCGCTGTCGAGGCGCCTGGGAAATTCGAAGTCAGCAGCGCGGAACGCATCCTGGCAACCGTCCGGTAGAATCCGGCAGCGGGAAATCTGCCTCAGGTTCGCAATGCCTGCTCGAGTTCCGGCACGAGCTTGAACAGGTCACCCACCAGGCCAAAATCGGCAACCTCGAAAATCGGCGCGTCCGCATCCTTGTTGATGGCAATTATGGTCCCCGCATCCTTGATGCCCGTGAGGTGCTGAATCGCTCCCGAGATGCCGATGGCTATATACAATTCAGGCGCAATGATCTTGCCGGTCTGACCGACCTGCATCTCGTTCGGTACGAATCCGGCGTCGACCGCGGCCCGCGAAGCCCCGACGGCTGCACCAAGGGCATCGGCGAGCTTGAAGATCATGTCGAAATTCTCGGCACTCGCCAGCGCTCTTCCGCCGGACACCACCCTGCTTGCGGTCTGCAGATCCGGACGATCTGACTTGCCGGCCTGCAAAGAAACAAAGCGGCTATGACTGGGCAATTCTGCCTCCACGAAGGCTCGTTCGATGGCTGCCTTGCCGGTGCTGTCCACGCTGCGATACGAGGCCATGCGCACCGTGCCGACGACCTGCTTTGCCGAATCGGCTTCGACCGTGACGACGGCGTTACCCGCGTATATCGGGCGTTTGAACGTGTGGCTGCCCAGCACCTGCATGATGTCGGTGATCTGGTTGACACCGAGCAGCGCGGCCACCCTCGGCATGAGGTCCCTGCCGAAGGTCGTCGAGGGTCCGAGGATGTGTGTGTAGTCGCCGGCCAGTCGTGCGACTTGCGGCGCCAGAACAGCTGCCAGGGGATAGGCGTTGGCCGGGTTATCGACCTGTATTACCTTGCTTACACCGGCAAGGCCGGCCGCTTCTGCAGCCGGCGTCTCACCGGCTTCCGCAAAGACCGCGACATGAATATCGGCCCCTTCGATGCCGGATGCACAAGCGACACACTTTGCAGTGCTGGCGTTCAGCCGTTTGCCATCGTGCTCGGCGATCACGAGTATCCTGGCCATCACAGCAATCCTTTGTCTTTCATTGCAACTACGAGTGCAGCCACGTCCGGAACCATGACGCCCTTTTGGCGTTGCTGGGGCGGCTCGTAAGCCTTGACGGCCGGTGCGTCGCCCATACTGATGCCAAGTCCGTTCAGCGGGACCTGATCGAGCGGCTTCTTTTTTGCTTTCATGATATCGGGAAGCTTTACGTACCGCGGCTCATTCATGCGCAAATCCACGGTGACGACCGCCGGCAAGTCGACCTCGAGCATTTCGAGGCCCGAATCCACCTCGCGTGTCACGGTCGCTGTTGCGCCGTTGAGAACCAGTTTTGATGCGAACGTTGCCTGTGGGCGTCCCCACAAAGCGGCCAGCATCTGCCCGGTCTGGCTATTATCATTGTCGATGGCCTGCTTGCCGAGGATGACCAGGTCCGGCTTTTCCCTGCTCACCAGTTCGAGAAGTATTCTTGCGCAGGTCAGGGGATCCGGCGCCGTGGCGGTTTCAACGAGGATCGCGCGATCTGCACCCATTGCCAGACCGGTGCGCAGTTGCTGTTGCGCGTCGGCCGGGCCGATCGATATCACTACCACTTCACTGGCGTCACCCCGTTCGCGAATTCTCAAAGCTTCCTCGAGCGCAATTTCGTCAAACGGGTTGATGCCCATCTTGACGCCGTCGGTCTCGACTCCGCTGCCGTCTGACCTGACTCGAACGCGAACGTTGTAGTCAACAACGCGTTTCAGACCAACCAGAATCCTGTCCACTGATCACGGCTCCCTGTGGTTGCCTTGAGGCAAAGCGAATGTAATCAACGATCGTCGAAAAAAGGTATTCTGTCTGAGCGAATGCACTGGTACAAGGTGAAATGACCTCAACAGCAGAGATCGCCGACCGCCTGGCGACAGTCGACATGCAAAGATTTCACAGCGTTATTTCCGCAAATGAACTGTTGGACAAGCTCGGTATGGAGCACTGGCGCATTGTCGATTGCCGCTTCGACCTGATGGCTCCCGAGCAGGGATACAAGGATTATCTCGCCGGCCATATTCCAGGCGCCGTGTATGCGAGCCTGGACAGGGACCTTTCAGGTCCGGTCCTCGGTAATTCCGGCAGACACCCGCTGCCCGATCCTGAAGCGTTCGTACGCACACTCGAAGCATGGGGGATTTCCAATGGGAGCCAGGTCGTCGCATACGACTATGGCAGCGGCGCGATTGCGGCGCGATTATGGTGGATGCTCCGATGGCTCGGTCACACCGCGGTCGCGGTGCTGGACGGTGGGATCGCTGCATGGACCGGTGCCGGCGGGCCGGTCGACCGCTTCGAGTCCAGCCGGCAAAAAGCGCACTTCAAGGCCAAACCCGCGGCTGCCGGCGTGCTCGAGCTTGCCGAATTGCTGCACAAACAGCCGGGTCTGACCCTGGTCGACGCACGTGACCGGAATCGTTTCCAGGGTCTGGCCGAGCCTATCGACAAGGTGGCGGGCCACATCCCGGGAGCCCGAAACCTGCCATATTCCGAGCTGCTGACTGCCGAGGGCCGGTTTCTCTCCGCGGAGGTCCTCAGGCAGCGCCTGCTCAGCGTTCTCGGGGCAGGTGGTACCTCGCCCTGGGCGGCGATGTGCGGTTCGGGCGTGACCGCCTGCCACCTGGCACTGGCGGCGGAAATAGCCGGGATTCCGGCACCACGCCTGTACGTCGGCTCCTGGAGCGAGTGGATTCGTGATCCTGGCCGTCCCGTCGCCACCGGACCGGACCGGTAAGGAGGCATACGCCGACCGGCAGGCGCTCGGGGCCCGCGGGCTGACGATGAACTTAATCTTCGGCCTGCTGGTCAAAATTGCCAGAGCGGGGGTTGGTCGAAGAGCAGGGCAGGCACTATTGTCGGCGGAATTAATTGGTAGAAAGAGCTTATGAAACAGTTAGTAATATTCTTTATATGCTGTTTTACATTAAGTCTTGGTCCGGCGGGGTACGCACAGTCGGAACAAAGTCAGTCGATCGACCGCAATGGATCCGATTGCATATGGATCCGTACTGTCCGAGACTATACAACTCTGGACGATCAGAACCTGCTGGTACGGGGATCGGGCAAAAGGACTTACCTGGTGACCCTGTCGTTCCCGTCATTCGAATTGCGCTCGTCCATGGGGCTTGGTTTTTCGTCGCGCGACGATCAATTATGTCCTTACGGGGGTGACGGGATCGTCTTTGACGGATTATCCCGCGAGACCATCCGGATACGGTCAATAACGGAAGTCAGTTCGGAAGAGGCCGAACAATTGATGGTCCAGTTCGGCAAGAAAGAGCCGAAAGAACAGCAGACAACGGCGCCGGAAACCGTCAAGGGCGCCGAGGTCGAAGAGCTAGACTGATTTGTGCTGGTCGGCAGTCCAGAACTGCCTCACACGTTTCAGTCGCGCAATCCGCAATCTCCGTGCGGACCCACCCGGCCAGCCGAAAGGCTGGCCGGGTTTTTGTTTGCCCGTCGTAACCGGATTCCCTCCGGCCTTGCGGTGGAACATCCGCCCCGTCGACAATCCGGCGTTGCGAATCTCCGGGGTAAACAGTGAGCGGACCATTAAGCGGTATCAAGGTGTTGGATCTGAGCCGCGTGCTGGCCGGCCCATGGGCCAGTCAGTTGCTGGCGGACTATGGCGCAGACGTCATCAAGGTCGAACGGCCGGGCAGCGGTGACGATACGCGACTCTGGGGACCACCGTGGCTGGCCGACAGCAACGGCAAGTCAACCACCGAGTCCGCATACTTTCTATCTGCCAACCGCAACAAGAGATCCGTTACCGCTGATCTTGCGAAGGACGGCGGGCAGGCCCTGGTGAGGGACCTGGCAAGGATTTCTGACATCCTGATCGAGAATTTTCGGGTGGGCACTCTGGCAAAGTACGGTCTCGATGCGCACAGCCTGCGCGAGCTGAATCCGCGTCTCATATATTGCTCCATCTCCGCCTACGGCCAGACAGGGTCTCGCCGCCTGCGGCCGGGGTACGATGCGATGATCCAGGCAGAAGCGGGGCTCATGAGCATTACGGGAGCTCCTGATTCTGAAGGCGGACGACCGCAGAAGGTCGGCGTCGCCGTTGCCGATATCATGACCGGTATGTACGCGGTCACGGCAATACTCGCGGCGCTGCATGCCCGGCAACGCGATGGCAGAGGCCAGAGCATAGATCTTCCCCTGTACCAGACGCAGGCCGCGTGGCTAGCGAACCAGGCGCAGAATTACCTCATGACCGGCCAGTCTCCAACCCGGCTCGGCACGGCTCACCCCAACCTGGTGCCATACCAGACTTTCGAAACCACCGACGGCGAGGTAATGCTCGCTGTCGGCAATGATCGGCAATTCGCGGCCTGCGTAAATTGCATGAATCTTGGCCACCTCGCTGTCGATGAAAAATTCTCGAGCAACGACTCGCGAGTCAGAAACCGGACGGAATTGATAGCGCTCATGGCTGCACGCATACGGCAAAATTCGTCGGATTACTGGCTTGCCGCACTGGCCGCGGCGGGCGTACCCGCCGGCCGCATCAACGATTTGCAGACGGTATTCAGTGACGAGTTTGCTGACGAAGCACGGCTGGTGCGGCAGCTGTCGCATGCCCTGGCGGCATGCGTGCCAACCGTCAGCAATCCTGTGCAGTTCTCAGGTACGCCGGTGGAATACCGGCATGCAGCACCGTTGCTCGGGCAACACACGGACGAAGTCCTGCGCGACGAATTGCACTACAGTGCGGCTGAAATTCAATCGCTGCGGGATAGCGGTGCCATTTGATGGAGGCACCTTGAGGATCGTCCATTTCGCGGACCGGACGCAACGCATTCGCGAACCACGCGTTTGCGGCGCCTGCTGCTGAGTGCAACCGTCGGCATCCATGTATCCCTGGTTGGCAAGCGCCATTGAAAACGCAACGGTCATCGTAACGGCAAGTCGCCGTCTTGCCCGTGATTTGCAGGAGCAACACGCGGGTCAACAGCTCGCGACAGGTCGCGAAACCTGGCATACCGCCCAGATTTATTTTCGTGGCGACTGGCTGAACCGGTTGCTCGATTCAGCCGACCAGAGCCGGCCCTGGCCGCTGCGCATCGACCCGATTTCCTCGGTGATACTCTGGGAACGCTGCCTCGCAAAGCACAGCGCGGAAGCCGTGCTGAGCTTTGCAGGTACCGTGCAACTGGCCCGGCAGGCCTGGCAGCGACTGCAGGAATACGACGTGCCGCTCGAAGAAGTGTCGCGATCGGCCAGAAGTACCGATCAGCGACAGTTCGCCAGGGCGGCAAGGGCATACGACGAATCCCTGCGGCGCAATCACTGGGTGGATGCGGCATCGATACCGGCACTGGTCGCTGCGGCGCTCGAATCACGGCAGATCATCGCCCCGGCGTCGGTATTGTTCGCAGGCTTCGACCGCCTGACGCCGGCGATGGACCACATTGTCGGGCAACTCCGTCGTCAGGGTTGCGTGGTGGAGATGGCTGCGGTTGCTGACCGAAGCACCAGCATTGTCAGCCGGTCGTTTCGCGACCGGCGGCAGGAGCTGCGGGCGGCCGGACTGTGGGCAAGGGGCTATCTGCAAAAATCCCCACGAGCGAAGCTTGCGATCATCTGCCCCGACCTGCAGGCCGATGCAGCCGGCGCCGCTCGCCTCGTGAGAGAAGGCCTGGCACCGGGATGGCAATACGCAGGCGCCGCCAGCCGCAGAGCCGTCGACGTGTCCTACGGTCGAAGGCTGAATGAATTTCCTGCGATTGCGGTGGCACTGTTGCTGCTGCGGTGGCTGCAGCGTGGCCTGCCATCGCGGGACATGGCCGTCCTGCTTCGCAGCCCGTTCATCTCAGGTGCCAGTGTCAGCGGTCGCAGTCGTTGTGAACTCGAACTGCGACTATGGCCGGACCGGACCTGGTCGCCAACAGACCTCGCGACGCTGTTGCGGAGCCATGACGAAGCGGACGATACCCGCCGCTGGCACGCCACCATCGAACGCGTGGTCGCTTTCACGAACGAACATCGGGGGAATGCAAGTCCAACGGCGTGGGCAGAACGCTTTGACCGTCTCCTTGTTGCGCTCGGTTGGCCGGGCGAGTCACCGCCTGACAGTGCCGGCTACCAGCTCTTGAACAGATGGCGGGCCATGCTTGCAGAATTTGCAGCAACCGGCCTGGTAACGCCTGAAAGATCGATGACCGCCGCCGTCGATCGGATTTGCAGCATGGCATCGGAAGTGATTTTTCAACCGGAGGCGGAAGGCGGGATAGTGCAGCTGCTTGGTGTGCTCGAAGCCAGCGGCCTTTCGTTTGACGCTGTCTGGGTCTGCGGCATGGATACGACTCGCTGGCCGCTGCCACCCAATCCGCTGGCGCTGGTTTCGCGTGCGCTGCAGGAAGAACATTCCATGCCCGACGCGACGCCGCATGACAATTACCGATTCGCGGAATTGCTCCTCGGCCGCATTCGTGCATCGGCCGGTGAGGTCGTACTGAGCTGGGCGCGTAGCGATGGCGATGCGGACCTTTCGCCGAGCCGATTGTTGTCGGGGCTCGAGCTGAGATCAGGCGACGGGTTGGCCGATCCGGGCTGGCATGCAGAAGAATTTCAGGACCCTTCGGCCGTGGCAACGGTCGAGGCAGATCCTGCGCCACCGATTTTGCCGGGCGAGAAGGTGGCCGGGGGCGCATACACGGTGCAGGCTCAGGCAACCGAGCCCTTTACCGCTTTTGCACGCGGCCGGCTTCGGATCCGGGATGTGCCGGCGATCGAATCCGGCCTGCCGGCCGCCATGAAAGGCAGCATCCTGCACCGGGTCCTGCACAGGTTTCTCTCAGGCAAGCCGGACAGCGGCGCAATCGCGGCCTGGACGGAGGAAGAAATCGATCAACGTATCGAACGCTCCTTGTCGGAGGTCCTGCTGCCTGCACGCAGGCACCTCGATGCGACGCATTGCCGGCTGCTGGAGTTCGAACAGCGGCGGCTGCGCCGCGTACTGAAGATGTTCGTGGAGTCCGAGCGTTTGCGACAACCGTTCGCCATCGAAAAGGTTGAGTTTGCCCTCGACTTCGAACGATTCGGCGTTCCGCTGGCATTGCGGGTGGACCGCGTCGATCGGCTGGCGGATAACAGCCGGCTGATCATCGATTACAAGACCGGCACGCCGAAGTCGCCGCTTGACAGGGACGGTCGGTTGCTCGACCTGCAGCTCGTTGTTTACGCGATGGCGATCGGAGGGCCGATAGGAGGACTCGTGCTCATCAACCTTGACAGTCGAGCCATCAGCTACAAGGGAACCGGCGGCACCGAGGAATGGGACCCGAAGCGACACGCGGATTGGACGGACAGGCTGGCCTCATGGATCGAGGCCGCCAACACCGCTATCGCAGGGATCGCAAAGGGCGATATCCGAATCGACCTGCATGGCAACGAACCGGAATCAGGGGGCCTAGCCATTCTGAGCCGTGTCGCGGAACTCAAACGTGCCGGATGATGTGAGTCTTCTTGCCGCAGACGATCGGGCGCGCGTGGATGCGCTTGACGTAACACGCTCATTCATCGTCCAGGCTCCGGCGGGGTCCGGCAAAACGGAGCTGCTTATCCAGCGCTACCTGCGCCTGTTGGCCTGTGTCCAGGCACCGGAGGAAATTCTTGCGATTACGTTCACCCGAAAGGCTGCGAGCGAGATGCTCGAGCGCATCAACGATGCGCTGGACGCGGCAAGAGACGGGGTCGTCTGCCCCGAAGCGCACCGTCAAAAGACAATCGAACTGGCAGCGGCTGCTTTGCAGCGTGACCGGCAGCTCGGATGGCACCTGCAGGAATCTCCGCGACGAATGCGAATTCAGACGCTGGATTCCTTCTGCGCCGCCCTGGCCTCGTCGTTGCCCGTGAGTTCGGGACTGGGCGGCGCGCTGACGACCCTTGCCGATGCCGAGATGCATGCCGTATACCGACGCGCCGCGGCAGCCACGCTGGACTGGCTGACGGCTGACGGCGGGCCGGCCGCAGCCGTCGAGCGATTGTTGTTGCACCTGGATAATCATACCGGCATCTATATCGACTACCTGGCAAGGATGCTGGCAACACGCGATCAGTGGATGGCCCTGACCGGAAGCGGATCGCAACGCGAGGATGATGTGGCCGCAGATGCCAGGGAGCGGCTCGAAGAGAACATCCGTATTTTCATTGGATCGCAGCTCGATCGCCTGCACAGATCGTTTGATATGGCGTTGCGCCAGGAGATGCTGGAGCTGCTGCGGTACGCCGCGCGGAACAAACTCGAGGCAGGGGACCGGCAACACCCGCTGGCGCTCCTCGGCGGGCTCAACGGGTTTCCAGGGAACAGCGTCTCGGACCTGCCCGCGTGGCGCGCGCTTGGCGGCATGCTCCTGACCAAAGACGGGAACTGGCGCAAGACCGTGACCAGGAACGATGGCTTTCCTCCGGCCGACAACGGAGAAAAAAAACAGCTGCAGGACATCCTGGCCGGGTTGCAGGCCCAGGATCAGCTGCGCATCGCGTTGCACAGAGCCCGAGGCCTGCCCGAACCGGCCTACGGCGATGATCAATGGCAGGTACTGCTCGCACTTTTCAGGGTCATGCCTTTGGCGGTAGTCGAATTGCGGCGGGTGTTCAGCGAACGCGGAATATCCGATCACACGGAAGTGGCGATGGCAGCCGCCGCGGCACTCGGCACCGGCGATGCGACAGGGGATATCGCATTACGACTGGATTACGTAATCAAACATGTTCTTGTCGATGAAATGCAGGATACGTCGGTCGGACAATACCAGATGATCGGGAAATTGCTCGATGGCTGGAGCGAGGGCGACGGCAGGACGCTGTTCTGCGTGGGCGATCCGATGCAGTCCATCTACCGGTTCCGAGATGCGGAAGTCGGACGCTTTCTGCAGCTGCGGGAAGCAGGGTTGGCCTCGGTCAGGCTGGAGTCACTCGTCCTGCGGCGCAATTTCCGCTCGGGGGCGAATCTGGTGCACTGGTTCAACACGGTGTTTTCTCAGGTCCTGCCGCTTGCGGATGACGCGGACGCGGGTGCAATCCGCTATTCGGAGTCAGTGCCGGCCGGGACGAGGCAGGACCAAAGTACCTGGCAGGTTCACACACGTTTCGGCGCAAGTGATGACGAAGAAGCCGATTACGGTCAAACCGTGATCCGCAAGTGCCTTGAGGCTTCCGCGGGCCGGACCTCTGCCTTGCTGGTGCGAAGCCGGGCACAGTTGCCGGCACTGCTGTATCGCCTGCGAGAAGCCGGCATACCGTATGCTGCAGTCGAGATCGACCGGCTTACGGAATTGCCGGAGATCATCGATGTCATGGCTTTGACCCGGGCACTGTGTCACGACGGAGACCGCCTGGCCTGGCTTGCATTGCTACGCGGGCCCTGGGTAGGCCTGACCTGGGCTGACCTTCATCGCCTCGTGTTCAACGACAACTCCAGCGCGATTCGCGAGTTGCTCGCGGACCGGGAGCGGCTGGAACAGCTTTCGGAGGACGGACGACAACGCGTTGAGCGACTCGCCAACACGCTCCGGCATCATTGGGTACCGCAGCCTGCCGAATCGCTGCGCGATCGGATCGAAACGGCATGGTTCGCCCTGGGAGGCCCTGCGACGCTGCAGAAGCGCGAGCAACTGGAAAACGTCTACCGCTTTCTCGATATCGTGGAGAAGCTCGAATCTGCCGGGACTTTGCCAGACATCGCAGAATTCCATACGCGCCTGGACGACGAGCGTGTATCGAGCGTCGCCGATCACGCGGGGGCTCTGCAGGTCATGACGATGCACAAGGCGAAGGGACTGGAGTTCGACCAGGTGATCCTTTACGCACTGGGCCGAAGCACGCGTGGCCGCCGCAAATCGATCATGAGCTGGATCAATCTGCCAAATCGAAAAAACAGGGTACAAATTGTCCTGAGCCCGGTCGGGCCACGGGCGGAAACGGACAACGATCCTTTGCACCAGTGCATAGAAGTTGCGGAGGCTGACAAGGATCGCCTGGAACTCGATCGGTTGCTATACGTTGCGTGCACGCGTGCGCGCCATGCGTTGCATCTGATCGGCAGTGTGCCGCTGAACGCTGACAGAACGTCATTCCGGCCGCCTCCGGCGGGCAGCCTGCTGGGCCGGCTCTGGCCGGCCGTCGAGCACGACTACGTCGCAGCCTTTGCGGCCGGCGAGGGCATTTGTGCCGGCGCGAGCGGACCCGGTTCCGCGCTCAGCGAGCCCGTCTCCCGCCGATTCCGGCAGCCGTTCGTACTGCCGGTCCCGCCAGCGCTGCCGGTCGATCCGCTGCCGGCGGACAGCACGGAATCGGAAATCGACATCGAATTCTACTGGGTGGGCCTGGCCGCCAGACACGCGGGAACCATTGTCCACAAATGGCTTACCCAGATCGCGCAGGGCATATTGCAGGTTGACGTGGCCAACGCAGGCGGGTTGCGTCCGGGGACCGTTCGGATGGCACGGCAACTCGGTGTGCCGGATACGTTGTCGGACGCGGTCTGCGACCGGGTCGAAACAGCACTGCTCGGTGTTCTGCGGGACCCGCGGGGCCGGTGGCTGCTCAGGGGAGAAGGTTTTGCGGAACTGCCGTTGAGCGGTGTCTTCGGTGCAAAGACGATCTCCATAGTCATCGACCGGGTGCGAATCGACGCCGGTGTGCACTGGATTGTCGACTACAAGACGAGTTCACACGAAGGCGGGGACCTGGCCGGCTTCCTCGGGCAGGAGGCTGAACGTTATCGTCCTCAACTGCAACGGTATGCAAGCCTCTATCGGCGCCTCGTCGATGCACCGGTAAAAACGGCGTTGTACTTTCCGCTCCTGCAGGAGTTTCGCGAGGTGCCGGTGGATTGATGACCGGCAGTCGGGCCGGCCAGGCTGATGCAGGTCAGAGTTGCCCTTCAATGCGGAACTCCCGGAAGCCGCGCGCATCGGGCGACCCGAGGTATTGCAGCTGATTGCTGAGTCCGGCCGGCGCTTCCGGAAGAGCCGCCACGGTACCGACGAAGGAATAACGCCGGTCGAGCCCCAGTGAAATGGTGCCGGCCACGTCCAGCACGCCGCCGTTGTCCTCCACCGAACCAAGGATACCGTCTGCATTGGTGGTGAATTCGGCTCTGTAGCTGCCTATGGGCAAAGGGGAAAGCTGTGGTGCAAGCAGGTTCATGAGTGTCAGTTGTCCGGTTGCCGCGGTCGGGAATCCGTTCTCGAGCACAATGGACTCGAAGTCGGCCTGCAGCGTGCCGTTAAAACCCTGCAATGCGAATAGATCACGAAATTCCTCGAGCGCGAACGTGCTGGCGAAGTCCTGCAGGGTCACGGCCCCGCCGATGCCCACGCCGACTACGCTGCGAATCGGGCCATAGTCGCTGTCCGACTCCACGCGATACGCCAATCGTCCCCGGAATATTGACAACGGCTGGATGCTCCAGCGCAGATCGCGCAAATAGAGGCCGGCGACGGACCCTTCGGCCGCCGCGCCGCGCCAGACGGTGCCGGAAAGGCCTGAGAGCCGGACGTCCGGGGAGCTGAACCAGCTGTATGGAACGCGTGCCGGAAAGGTCAGCAATATGCCTGCGATGAAAGTTGCAAGGCCGGCGGCAATCAGCCGTTTTGTTGTCAGCATTTCCTAGCGTTCCAACGTCACGGTCGCGTTGACGCGGCCCGAATTGTCCGCCGCCATGCTGGAAAAGCTGCCGGACTGGAGTTGCAGGCCATGTGCCGTGGCAAGATCGCCGAGCCAGAGGATCAGGTCGTCGAATGAAGCGTTCTCGAATTCGACCCGAATGCCGTTCTGGGCGGTTGGCTGACTGCGTTGCAACGCACCGTACAGTCCACGTTGACGCAAACTGTTGTCGATAATGACGACCAGTGATTCGCTCCGGTTCGCCTGGGCGCCCGAGAGCGATGCGCTTTGCAATCGTTCCTGCAATGGGCGCAGTTCGGACAATGCGCTGCCCCAGGTTTGCACGCTGGCCTGCATTGCGGTGTGTGCTTTGTCGAGTGGCCGCCAGATACCCAGGTACAGGATGGCAAGTGCGATGACAGCAATGGCGCTCAGAACGAATATGCGTTCCCTCGGCTGCAGGGATTCGAACCAGGCTTTCATGCCCCGTTCACCTGTATCTGGATTCGGCTGCTGACCTTTTCCCCGTCCTGGTCCGTCGACTGTATGGCTGCCGTGAACCGGCCCGTCTCGCCAACCACACGTTGAATATTGTCGAGCGTTGAAACATCCGGCGCGGAGAGTCGGACGTCCACTATGCCGCTACGATAGCTTATCGCCTCGATGCGCACCGAGGGGTTTTGCTGCATGGCGCGACCGAGTTGTTCCATCGACTGAAGGAAGACCGGGGCGCTGCCCGCATTGCCTGCACCAGCCCGGCTGCGCAGTGAGCTGACCACGGCAGCCGGGTCGAGCACATCGGCGGCGCCCGGCGAGATCTGCCGGTATTGCGTGTGGAACTCGGCTCTCAACGCCGTTTCCTGCTGCCTGAGGCGGAACATGTCGGCAGCCTTGGCGGCCAGGCTGATCACGAGGAAGGCGACCAGCAACATGGCCGCGTACTTCCAGGGCTTCAGGATGCCGCCATAATCGCTGCGTTTGCCGAACTCGCCCTGCAGCAGGTTGACTCCAGCGCCCGTTACCACTGTAACAGCCAGGCGCGGCAGCACACCGTCGGCAAGGACCTTGACGTCCAGGCTGTCCATTTCCTGCCGGATGGCAATCCAGTCGTGGGCGTAGCGTTCATCCTCGCCGGCATCGCAGTAGACCAGCACGTGGCGCGGCATGGTGGTCGGTGAAGTGACGGACTCGTCGGTACCGGTCCCCGGGTCCAGGGCCCCGATCGCGACGAGGGCATCGCCGGGACTGACACCCTGGAGGACCAGTTCGACGTCGGCGCCGTTATTGACGACAATCTGATCTTCAGCAACCAGCATGCTGATCGTGCCCGGTATGCGTGCCAGTCCGTAGCTCTCCGCTACCAACGACGATGGCTGTATGCCGGCATCCGCAAGGAGCGACATCCAGCCGAGCAGCTTGTCCCGGTTGACGACCGATACGGGAGTTCGGCCGCTGCTACGTCGGGCGCCAG
>DATICC010000398.1:0-5495 GCA_035457045.1 Woeseiaceae bacterium
GAAAGAATGTCTTCGATCCGCTCGCGCAGTTCGGGCAGGAGTTCCCGCTCAAACTCCGAATGGCGTTGCAGCCAGGGAGTGTTGCGCGGAGACGGATGAGGCAGCGGCATGAATACTGGGGAGTATTCTCTCCACCTCTTAGTCGTTTCAACCACTGACCCCTTGCAGCGGCTGCCAAGAAAGTGGCGCTGAGCGTACTGTCCAATGAGCAATGTCAGGTTGATCTTCGGCAGATTGGTGAGCAATTTATCGAGCCACAATTGCGCGCACTCGCGGCGTGGCGGCAGATCACCACTCTTGCCTCTGCCCGGATAGCAATAGCCCATCGGAATGATCGCGATGCGTGATTCATCGTAAAAGACCTCTTTGCCAACACCCATCCAAGCGCGGAGACGCTCTCCGCTCGGGTCGTCCCAAGGAATGCCGGTGGTGTGTACACGCAAGCCAGGCGCCTGCCCTACTATAAGGATCTGAGCCGTTGCGGCAGCACGCAACACTGGACGAGGACCGAGCGGAAGTTTCCCTTCACACACCCGGCAATCGCGCACGGCCATCAACAACTCGTCGAGCGTAGAATATTTTGACTCTTTCAAGTCCGCACATGATGACAAGACCTGCAATCAACGTCACGTCAGAATTGAGACTCGATTCCGGCACGGCGTCCTACGTGAGTCTCACGAAGCTGGCCAGGATTACCGGAGCAGATGTCGCGCGGCTTCCGCACACTGTCAAGATCCTTCTGGAAAACATCTGCCGCAGGGTAGGCGGCCGGGACGTGAGTGAAGCGGACGTTGTGTCGCTTGCCAAATGGCCGAATGGCGACGCGGCGTCCATCGCATTCATGCCAGCCCGCGTGTTGATGCAGGACTTTACCGGTGTTCCCGCGGTCGTTGATCTCGCGGCCCTAAGAAGTGCGGTCGCCCGATCAGGCGCCGATCCCAAGCGTGTCAATCCCTTCATTCCTGTCGACCTGATCATTGACCACTCGGTCCAGGTCGATCGCTATGGCAGTTCCGACGCCTACGCGGCCAACCTGGAATGGGAATACCACCGCAATCGCGAGCGTTACGCGCTGCTCAACTGGGCGCAGCAGGCATTTGGCGGATTTCGGGTGGTGCCACCCGGGATGGGGATCTGCCATCAGGTTAATCTCGAGCATCTAGGGCGAGTCGTTGCATCGCGCGACGGTTGGGTGTTTCCCGACACAGTCGTCGGGACAGACTCGCACACTCCGATGATCAACGGCCTCGGAGTACTGGGATGGGGAGTCGGCGGGATCGAAGCCGAAGCGGCCATGCTCGGTCAGCCAATGTTTCTGCCGAAGCCCATCGTCCTTGGCGTCCGAACGCGCGGCGTACTTCCGATTGGCACGACGGCGACCGACCTCGTACTGACCCTGACTCATTTGCTGCGGGCACACGGCGTGGTCGGCAAGTTTGTCGAATTCTTCGGCGCGGGATTGAGCGCACTCAGCATCGCCGATCGCGCGACGCTGTCGAACATGTCGCCGGAGTTCGGCGCCACATCGACATTCTTTCCGGTGGACTCGAATACCTTGAAATATCTGAAACTCACGGGCCGTGGCGAGCTGGTTGACCTTGTCGAACGCTACTCGCGCGAGCAAGGATTGTTCCGGACTGACGAAGACCGCGAGCCAAATTTCAGCGAAGTGCTCGATCTGGACCTCGGCAGCGTCGAACCGAGCGTCGCTGGACCAAAGCGGCCGCAGGATCGCGTTTCGCTGGCCGAAGTCCGCAAGTCGTTCAAGGCATCATTTGAGGGCGTTGAATTTCCGGTTGAGAGCAAGGTCATTTCACGACTGGTGGGCGAAGGCGGCAATCCTGCTGGCAAAGTTCTCGAATCATCTCCGGAGCACCTGGAGCAGCCGGGCGCCTCTGCGTCGGTAACGGATGGATCTGTCGTCATCGCCGCGATCACGAGTTGCACCAATACGTCGAATCCGTCGGTGATGATCGCGGCCGGTCTGTTGGCGCGGAACGCCGTGAACGCAGGATTACGGTGCAGGCCCTGGGTAAAGACCTCCTTAGCGCCTGGCTCTCGTGTCGTTACGAGATATCTGGACAAGGCCGGTCTAACGCCTTACCTGGAAAAGCTGGGTTTCAACCTCGTCGGTTATGGATGCACGACCTGCATCGGCAATTCCGGTCCATTGCCCGCCGAGATCGCCGATGTGGTAACTAGCAAGGGCCTCGCGGTTGTCGCGGTTCTATCGGGAAATCGAAATTTCGAGGGGCGCATTCACGGACAGGTGAAGGCCAGTTATCTGGCGTCGCCACCATTGTGTGTCGCGTATGCGCTGATCGGAACAATCATGTGCGATTTGACCGCCGATCCGCTGGGAAGCGGCCTTGACGGCAAACCCGTCTACCTGAGGGACCTGTGGCCTACTGCCGAGGAGGTCGAAACTCTGATCACTTCTTCAGTTTCGTCGGATCAGTTCGACCTTGAATACGGCCGAATTTTCACAGGCGATGCCAAGTGGAAGAGCATGCCAGCGCCGACCGGCACTTTGTTCGATTGGGCCAGCGATTCGTCCTATGTCCGTGAGCCGCCCTACTTCATCGATTTTGCCGCTGATCCGGCGCCGCCCTCGAATATTTCCGGTGCGCAAATCCTGGCCTTGTTTGGCGACTCGATTACAACCGACCATATCTCGCCTGCGGGCGCCATTACCGCCAATTCTCCGGCAGGAAAATATCTCATCGAACACTCCGTGTCACCGGCCGAATTCAATAGTTTCGGGTCGCGGCGCGGCAATCACGAAATCATGATACGCGGGACGTTTGGCAATATTCGCCTGCGCAATCGAATGGTGCCCGGGATAGAAGGCCCCTGGACTATCCATGTCCCCACCGGCGACAAGTTAAGCATCCACGACGCTGCTCTGCGATACCAGCAGGAAGACACGCCACTTGTCGTCATCGCCGGCAAGGAATACGGTTCCGGAAGCTCGCGCGATTGGGCGGCAAAAGGCCCGGCATTGCTTGGCGTCAAGGCGATCATTGCGGAGTCATACGAACGCATCCACCGCAGCAATCTCGTTTGCATGGGGGTGTTGCCGCTGCAATTCGAAGAAGGGGTCTCGGCGCAGTCCCTTGGCCTGACCGGCGTCGAGGTACTGTCCATCACCGGCATCGGTACCGGTATCGCACCGCGGCAGCAAGCAATGGTCGTCGCGAAACGGAAGGATGGATCAAGTTTTCAGTTTAAAGCGATTGTACGAATCGATGCGTTGGCCGAGGCCGAATATTTTCGTCACGGCGGCATTCTGCAAATGGTACTGCGTGAACTGCTGTGATGCGTCCACCTAACAAGTACCTGCGCCTGAATTACCAGCACCTGCTCTATTTTTGGGCGGTTGTTCGCGCGGGTAGCCTCACTCGCGCCTGTGAAGAACTGAACCTGTCGGCACCCACCATCAGCACGCAGTTGAAGCTCCTCGAGCAGCGACTTGGTGAACAGCTGCTCATCAAATCGGGCCGCACGTTGATACCTACAGACACTGGGCGAATCGTGTTTCGTTATGCGGACGAAATCTTCCGCCTGGGCCACGAAATGCAGGATACGCTGCGAGGCCAGCCGATCGGCCGCCCCTTGCGGCTGGTGATCGGCATTGATGACGTACTGCCCAAAGAGATCGCGCACCGCCTGATCGAACCGGCGCTACGGCTCCCAATGCCCGTCCGGATTGTCTGCCAGGAGGCTGGATTGGACCGTTTGATCGCGGGTCTTGCATCGCATGATGTCGACGTGGTGCTATCGGACGCCCCAACGACTCCGAGCCTTAACGTCCGCACCTATAACCATCTGCTGGGCGAGTGTGGCCTGGTCTGGATGTCCTCCGCGCAGCTGGCCAAGCCGCATCGCAAATCGTTCCCCAAGTCGCTGGATGGAGCAGCCGTCTTGTTGCCCACTGACGACACGGCGATCCGGCGCTCACTTGATCAATGGTTCGACAGGCTGAATATTCACCCTATCGTTGTTGGAGAATTCGAGGACTACGCACTGATGCGCGCATTCGGGTGCGAAGGTGCCGGACTCTTCCCCGTTCCCATGGTGCTCGAAAGCCAGTTTCGACGTCAGTACCGCCTGGTACGTCTGGGCCAGGCAGCCAAGGTGTCAAGTCGTTTCTATGCGATATCCGTCGAACGTCGAATCAAGAATCCCGCGGTCATCGCCATCTGTGACGCCGCCCGCGAAGATCTCTTCGCTTGATTTGTAATTCCCTAACCGTCGGCTTGCTTTTTTCGAATTGAACTAAGTCCTACGGCGAGCTAAAAGATCATTGCGCAGGGCGGCTCGACTGCCGGCGCGGTCAACTCGATTTTCGGAACGCATATCAAGCCTCGCTCGAGGAGGCTTCGTAGAGGTACGCACATGGCAATCCGGTCGATTCACGTCACCAATCAGGATCTGCAGCGGCTGCGCCATGTCATTGGACCGGCGGCCACTACGTCAGCCCTGGACCGGCAGCATCTAGAGATGCTTTCTGCCGAACTGGACCGGGCCGTGATCGTTGACGACGAAGAAGTTCCGCCGGACTTGATCCGGATGCGGACGCGTGTGCGGATCCGCGATTGCAGTTCTCGGGAAAGTGAGGACTACACGCTCGTCTATCCCTGGGAGGCCGATGTTCAACTGAACCTGCTGTCGGTACTTGCACCACTCGGCACTGCACTGCTCGGCTACCGCGAAGGCGACCGTATCAATTGGCAGTTGCCCGGCGGCGTGCGCGCCCTGCACGTGGAGAAGATTCTCGGTCAGTCGGATATCCCGACTCCTGCATCCCGCGACAGCTCCGCCGTATCGCATCCATCGATATGAAGCACGAATATTCTTCGCTTGCTCGATGCTTGATAAGCGGCCTAACTTGGTTTGCGAGCCAGAATCAGGAGACACAAATGAACAGAAGGCGCATCGAGAGAGCGAAAGTCGATACCAGTAAGAATCCCTTGTGGGCCATAGCGGTCGCAATGGCGATCTTTTTTGCCGCGGCGGCCGCCATCATTGCGCTGACCTGACAACTTGAGCACTCTTCGAGACCTGCGACTCAAGCGCATCTACGACGCTCCGACGCGCTCCGACGGTTTTCGGCTGCTGGTCGATCGGCTCTGGCCGCGTGGCGTCAGCAAGAAGCGTGCGAAGCTCGACGACTGGATGCCGGAGCTGGCACCGAGCACGGAGTTGCGGAGGTGGTTCGGGCACGACCCGGAGCGCTGGAACGATTTTCGCCGACGCTACTGGGCCGAGCTGGCACGCAAGCCGTCATTGATTAGTTCGATCCGAGATCGCTTGATCAGTGATGGTTTGCGCGCCAGCTCGGCCCGGTAGCGCCGGCGAAAATCGTTCCAGCGCTCCGGGTCGTGCCCGAACCACTTCCGCAACTCCGTGCTCGGTGCCAGCTCCGGCATCCAGTCGTCGAGCTTCGCACGCTTCTTGCTGACGCCACGCGGCCAGAGCCGATCGACCAGCAG
>DATICC010000399.1:0-6159 GCA_035457045.1 Woeseiaceae bacterium
GGCTGTCGGAATGTCTCTGGTACAACCTGGTGCCGCAGGGCATCGGCGTCTCGGTCGTCTGCCCCGGTCTCGTGAACAGCAATATCCATCACAGCGAAGAACTGCGGCCCTCCTCGAAGTCCGGAAGTGGTTATGCGAAGGACCCGGAGTTTGCGAAGCGGCTCGAAGGGATCCAGCGCCTCGGCATGGATCCCGTCGAAGTCGGCCGCAAGGTGCTGCGCGGCATCCTGAACGACGATCTCTACATCCTGACCCATCCGGAACACAAGGACGAGGTCATCCGCGATTTCGAGGAGTTCGTCGCTGCATTTCCCGACGAAGCGGCCGACAGCGGCCGGCTCGAAGTCGAGAAGATGCGCCGGAAGATGAAGAACGACATCAAGTCGCAATACGCCCGCGGCCGCAGCAGATGATGAAGACGTCCAGAACTGTCGCGCAGTCGTTCATCGAAGCATTGCAGCGGCGCGGCATCGAGCAGGTGTTTGCCAACGCGGGCACGGATCACGCACCGCTGGTGGAGGCTCTTGCGGCGATGCAACGCAGCGGCGCCGCGGTGCCGGCATTCCATGTCGTGCCGCACGAAAATCTCGCCATGGCCATGGCGCAGGGCTACTACCGGGTCAGTGGAAAGCCGGCGGTTGTGCTGGTGCACGTAGCGGTCGGCACGGCCAACACCGTTTGCAGCCTGATGAACGCCTGGCGCAGCAACATTCCCGTGCTGCTGGTCGCCGGCAGGAATCCCTCGTCGCAGGAGGGCCATACCGGCTCGCGCTCGGTGCCCATCCACTGGGGACAGGACGTGCCGGACCAGGCCGCACTGGTGCGGCAGTTCGTGAAATGGGAGCAGGAGCTGCGCGCCTACCAAAGCGTCGATGCGCTGGTCGACCGCGCACTCACAATTGCAATGAGCGAGCCGCGAGGGCCCGTTTACCTGACCTTGCCGCGCGAGTTGCTTGCCGATTCCGAGCGCTGTGTGGCGGCGGCGCCGACCGCAACACCCGAGCCTGCGCGGCCGGCGCGCGCAGCCATCGAAGAACTGGCCGGCATGCTTGCGAAGTCCGACCGTCCGCTCATCGTGACCTCGACCGTCGGCGTGGATGCCGAGGGGCGCGAATTGCTCGAAGCGCTGGCCGAGAGGTATGCGCTACCCGTGCTGCAGAGCTGGCCGTTTGCGGTCAATATCCGTTCCGGCCACCCCATGAACCTGCGCTCGCGGGCGCCCGAGTGGCTCGCCGCGGCCGATCTCGTGCTGACGGTCGATGCCGCCGTGCCCTGGGTGCCGCGCCGCGCGAAACCCGCGCCGAATGCTGCGGTCGTGCAGCTCGGCGTGGACCCGGCGTATGCGAACTACGCCTATCGCGATTTTCCGGCGGCGAAACTCATCGCCGGCTCCTCGAAGACCGGATTGCAGATGCTGACGGATGCGCTGGACCGGTTGCGCGTCGACAGCCAGCGCATCGGCAGCCGCCGCCAGCGCATCGCGAAACACGAGCAACAGGCAATCGATGCGCGCCGCGCACGCATCGACAAGGCACGCGGCGACAAGCCGGTGAACGCAGGATGGACGGCGCAGTGCATCAACTCGATAAGCTCCAGCAATGCAGTGATCGTCAACGAACTCGGCGTGCCGTTCGACCTCCTGGAATTCTCCGGCCGCGAAGTGTACTTCGGCGAGACGACGGCAGGCGCGCTCGGCACAGGCCTCGGTGCGGCACTCGGCGCGAAACTCGCGGATCCGAAGCGCACCGTCATCTGCTGTGTCGGCGACGGATCGTTCCTGTTCGGCAATCCGACGCCGGCACTGATGGTCAGCCGCGTGCTCGGAATTCCGATACTCATCGTGATCGCCAACAACGGCATGTGGTACGCCGTAGAGCAGTCAACGGTCGATATTTACCCTGAACTCAAATCCGACCCTGCATCAGGATTGCCGCTGACTCGTTTCGGCTACAGCCCGGACTATGCCGCGCTCGCCGCGGCCTGCGGTGCGTACGGCGAGACCGTGACGGAACCGGACCAGGTGCTGCCTGCATTGCAACGCGGCCTGGCGCGCAACCTCGACGGCCAGGCGGCGGTCATCGACATCGTCACCGCGCCTGGTACGCGCTGACGTGATGCCGGTGTAGTGATTTTGCGCAAAACCGCCGGCGGTCGAGCCGCCAACTGGCAGATTTCCAGCCCAACTCCGGTAACGAAAGCGTCACATAAGCGCCAGTTGGGCAATCAGAACAACGACAATGTGGGCGCTTGCCCAACCGATCAGTATGCAACAGGGTGTCGCTTGTTCCAAATCCTTCTTTAGTTCCTCTGCGCCCTGCTCGAAACCGATCAGAGTGTTACATCAGAAATTCTGTGTGGAGCGATTCAAGATTCCGAAAGATATCGCGCAATCACAAGACGACCACTGGCTGACGACAGCGCGTCGTCGTCGATGAGAGACACTTGATGATTTGCTCTCTCGCATTTATACAGGGTGATATTTTCGCGGGACGGCGCAGAGTAGATGGATAACGCGTGTTGACCTGTGCGGATGGTTCGCACAGGAGGACTGGGCCGGCGCGATACGCCATCACACAGGATTCCGAATGTATCGACTGACACTCGTGCCGGAGTTACGACTTCGGCATCTGGTAATCGTTTTCTTGATTTGCTTTCTCAGCGCTACGAGCGAGTCAGCCGAGACGCAATATCGCTATGATGAATTGGGCCGGCTGGAATTTGTCACGTATCCGGATGGCTCAGCCATTGGCTACGATTATGACGACAATGGAAATCGGATCTTAATTTACCAGGGCACCGCTGGCGAAGTCGGCATCCAATCGTTCACTCCGTCGTCCGGCGTGTCCGGTACGCAAGTAACGATCGTCGGTTCAGGTTACGATCCGACACCCTCTTTAAATAACGTCCAATTCGGTGGCGTGTCTGCAGTTGTCAATTCCGCTACTGCGACATCCCTGCAGGTAACTGTACCCGTCAACGCCCAGTCCGGTCCGATTACGGTAGAGACTGGTGGCAATAGTGCGATCAGCGCGCAAAGCTTCACCATACTGGTTCCCGCGATTGCCGATTTTTCGCCCAAGTTTGTCAATCCGGCCGACATCGTGACGGTGGCGGGTAGCAACCTCAATTTGGTTCCCGGCTCAACGTCATTCGCTGTTCAGGGTGCCGCCGCTACCCTGGTTTCCCTGACCAACAACGAAGCAGAGATTGAAGCGCCCAGTTCGTCGGGCCCGATTTTCGTCGATACGCCGTACGGACAGTCGACGAGCAGCGAGTTGCTCGTTGTGCTTCCCTCATCCATCGATCCAACTGGCGTCGTGGCGCTGTCATCGCTGGAGTTGGGCACCTCCCAAAGCATATCGATCGATGCCGCAGGCAAGAGTGCCATATTTGAGCTCGATGCCGTCGAAGGCAAACGACTGGCTTTCCGCATTCTTTCAATTGCCACCGTACCATCCGGTTCGAACGTTAGTTATCAACTCATCTCGCCGACAGGCGGCGTTGTGCTCTCCGGTAATGTCTCGTCCTCGACACCGTCGACAATAAGCGTTCCACCACTTAGTCCGCCGGGACGCTATTTTATGATCTTCCAGTCGGGCACATACACTTCGGTCGACATCACCGCGAAGGTCGAGCTTTATCCCGAGCTGGATACCGAAGGAACCTCGTATGGCTATTCCGGAACGATTCCTGGCATGGCTGAGACTTTCACCTTCGCCGCCACCGCGGGCGACGATCTGGGGCTGGGGATCACGAATCTCGCAGTGACTGCGGGATCCGGTGTGTATGTGTACGTGTACAAGCCGAGCGGATCGCAGTGGAAGTACCAGAATTGCTCGGCGTCGTACAATCCGGGTTGCTCGATCGATCTTCGCAACGCACCGGAGACGGGCGAGTACGCAGTTCAGATCATTCCGTACAGTGGCAGTGCGGTGGCGAGTTACACGCTGACCTTGTCGCACCAGGTGGCAGGGACACTGGTGCTGGATACGCCGCAGACGGTGGCGATGACGGTGCCGGGGCAACAGGCATTGCTGGAGTTTACCGCCACGGCAGGAGAGACGGTGGCGCTCAGCATGACATCGATTGCGACCACGCCGAGTGGCAAGTCGGTCTACCTGCGGGCCTACAACCCCGGCGGCAGCCAGATCGGTGCAACTCAGGGCAGCAGCACGGCGGTGCTGAACCTGACTAATCTGGTGGCGGGCACCTATACGGTGTGGGTATCACCCTACGATGCGGCCACCGGCTCGGTTGAGGTGGAACTGCAATGATGTCCTCGTACTTGGTTGTTCATAAGGCAATGCCAGGGACTTGCTTCCCAACCACCCACCATTCCATCGAAAAAGTCGGTGCCCAAGCAAACGTCGATGACATTCGATGCCATTTCGTTGATGCAGATAAAGAAGAACCGGTTCGCCCAGGGCATGGGCCAAGATTGGCTGCAGCGATCAGGAGTAATTTAGTGAATCGAACGACCTGCCTCTCGAATGTCCTGCTGGTTTTCGCTTTATTGAGCTCGGGTAGCGCTGCCCTTGCGCAAACCTTTCCCGCGAGCTGCAAGCCCGTGGGCAGCCAAAACTGTGAGGCGGCCATCGCAAAGGCTTACGAGTACAAAATGCAGACTTGTGAAGCTGCGTATACCTATCCATCAGAGGCTGAAGCTGCGGCGGCGGTCCTGTCTCAAATGTATACCAGTCCTCCTGGTTGTCCGGCTACTGAAGCGGAGTTCTTGAGATGGGCTGATAACGAAACCCGAATTGCTTCCGGCGGTGTTCCGGATCCGGATTTCCACATACTGTGTCCTGGCGAAGGTTCCGGACCTTATCCTCTTATCCAATCCGGCCATGACGTTGCCAACTATTCCCTGTACCAACTCACAACGTACTCCGCCCCGACCTGCGATGCCAACGTGTACGAAAAGCCCATGGGACTGGTGTATCGGACCAGCGGTGTCATCTGCCCGGAGGGTTACCAATTCGGCGGAAGCATTCCGGACCGCTACTGTTATCGCAACGATAGCGATGTTGATATGGGAAAGAACCTCGGATGTCCGGACAAGACACTGGGTCAATGCGTAGCCGGCAACCCTATCAATACCGGCACAGGCAACAAGTATCAGGTGGAAACAGACTTCACCGGTACCGGCGAGAACCCGTTGGTATTCCGACGCTATTACAATAGCCTGGCCGGACTGAATGCCGCAGCGAACGGCGTACATCGGTTTTCCAGTACGAACAGCGCACCGCCTGCGCTGGCCTTCATGGATCCTGATCAGCAGCCGATTACGAAGGCCATTGCGGCTGATTCGATTGGCGTAAACTGGCGGCATACGTACCAGCGGGGTGTGGCTGAAAATGCTGACTCGGTGCTGCGCAGTGCGATGCTATACCGACAAGACGGTCGGGTCCTGGTACTCAATGAGTACAACGGCTCCTGGATCAGCGATGACGATGTCCAGTACGGGCTGACAGAACTGACCGACGGCGGGGAAACGACAGGTTGGCAAGTGAAGACACCGGCCGACGCGACCGAAACCTACAATGCCGCTGGCCAGCTCTTGACCATCGCCAATCGCGCCGGAGTTGTGACGGCGGTTCTCTATGACTCCGTCGGTCGCATCGACAAAGTGGTGGACCAGTTCGGCCGCGAACTGGATTTCGGATACGCCAGTGAACCGGAACCCGGCGTGGAGTGGTGGGAAGATCAGACCGCGATCAACCAGATTCGAACGATCACCGATCCGCTCGGTAATGTCTATACCTACAACTACAACTCGAACGGGACGCTAGAGAGCGTTACCTATCCCGATACCAACGTTCGTCAATACAAGTATGAGGATCCGTCATTCCCGTTTGCCTTGACGGCGATCATCGACGGCAATCTGGATCAGTTCGCCACGTTCGGCTACGACAGCTCGGGTCGGGCGAACCTTTCTTATCACGGCCAAGGCGCGGAAATTTCTCAGCGAGTGGACGTGACGTACACGAAGACCACCACGTTTGCACCGTACTTCTCAATCGCAAGCAACGTCGTGACTTACGGCCAAGGCGCGGCCGGATCGTTCTCGACGTCGTCGCAGATTGGTCGACAGCTCGGTGTGTCCAAGATGAACAGCATGACGCACGGCAGCAACAGCGAGGGGCGAACTTACGATGT
>DATICC010000400.1:0-2546 GCA_035457045.1 Woeseiaceae bacterium
TGCACCGGATGCTTCAGAATGACCGGCGGCGATTTTTCTACCGCATGTCCAATGAACTGCGCGAGGTAACCACCGAAAAACGCAGCGGCGGCTATTGTCATTGACGGGAGGTCGGGTTGCGCGGCAATCCAGCCGGCGAGCATGGCAATGAGATATGCCGCAAGCAGAAAGACCAGCGCAAATATCCAGTCCAGCGTCAGGTAGAAAAGGAACAGACCGACGGCGGCAAGCTGGGCCAGGTCGAAACTGAAACCCTCGATTTCGACCGTCACCTGGGCAAGTGCGATAAACACGCCGAGCATGATCACCGGTATGCCAACGAGGTGCACCGCAATATTGACCGGGTGCTGGTGGGCCGCGGCATAGCCGGTCAGCATCTCCATCAGTTTCGAATTTGTACTCACTCCAGCGCCTCTGTTCGTGACGGGTCGCCTACAGCGCAAGTCCATGAACGGCGACACGACGGCATGCCTTTCGAGCGAGTTAAGACTTCCGAGCGAGAAAGGCATGGCGTCGTTGCGCCGTGTGCGCGACCAGACGCTTGCATAGAGGGCGACATCATCAATCGGCCATACGCTCATCCGCGCGAATGAACAGCCAGAGCAGGGCGGCCAGGAAGGCGAACCCGGCCGCCGTGGCCATGGCTACGGTCCAGCCGAGGATCTGTGCGGTAAACGGCACCAGCAGTGCATTGACGAAGCCCACGGCATTGCCGCCGGTGTTCATGATGCCGCTGGTTGCGGCCGAATACCGGCCGCCGATACCGATCGCGGCGGCCCAGTACGATGCCTCGGTGATCTGGTTGAAGAAGAAACTCGCGGCAAAACACGCGACGGCGACCGTGGCAGTAACCGGCAGGGAACCGACGAGGATGAATACCCCCGACAGCGCGACGGCGATGGCCGCCGGCCAGCGGCAACCCTTGCACAGGCCGTTTTTCTGGCAGAAGTAATCGCAGATGAAGCCGCCGAGCGTTGCACCTACCGCCGCGGCGATCCACTGGATGGACGTGAAGTACCCGGCCTGCTGCTCGGCAAAGCCACGCACCGTCACGAAATAGTAGAAAACCCAGTTGAACATCTGGAAGAACACGTAGTTCATGCAGAAGTAACTGCCGGCGAGCAACAGGGCATTGCGATTCTTCAGCACCCGCAGCCACGCGGGCTCATTGCTGCCAACGTCCGTGGCAAGCGGCCTGTCGGCCTTGATCAGTTCGACCTCGGATGCATTGACGCTGCCGTGCTCTTCAGGATTGTCACGGAAGTACCACCACCAGGCCCAGGCTGTCAGGAAACCGAGCGGCGCGAGCATCAGGAACGATATGCGCCATCCGTACAGGCCGATCATCCAGATGAGCACCGACGCGGTGGCGGCGGTGCCGAGCGTCAGGCCGGTACTCGACAGGCCGTTCGGCAGTCCCCAGTGCCCCACCGGGAACCATCGTTCCACCACGCCACCGGTGATAGGGTAGATAGGCGCGTGCGCGGCACCCACCAGAAACCTCACGATGATCAGGGCGGCGATGGTGACCCACATGCCGGCGTAGCCCGGTCCCGGGATGAATGCCGTCAGTATCGTGAGCAGGCCCCACAGCACCATGGCGGTCGCCAGTGTGCGGCGGTGCCCCCAGGCAACACCGAGGAGGCCGCTCGGAAACTGGAAGATCGCGTAGCCGGCGGTGAATGCCGCCAGCACCCATCCGTACTGGATTTCCGAAATGTCCAGCTCGTCGATCATCGACGGCCCGGCCGTCGATACGTTGTAACGAAGTACGTAGGATACGAAGCTGGAGACGATGAGCAGGCCGAGTATGCGCCAACGGATACGCGTCGCTCTTTGCTCGATACCGCCTTGTTCCATCATCGAATTGCCTCGACCGGGACCTTGAACAGCAGACCGCCCTTGACGACCACGTCGACCTCCTGCAATACCGTGATGTCGTCCAGCGGATTGCCGCGAACCGCGATCACGTCGCCGTATCGCCCCGGTTCGATGGCGCCGACATCGCCGCTCCAGCCGAGGTACTCGGCGGCGAGCGACGTCGCCGATCGGATGGCATCCATCGGCGCCATGCCGAGTCGGACCATGATGGCGAACTGCATGGCGTTGTCGCCGTGCGGATAAACGGCGGCATCGGTGCCGTAGATGATCGGCACGCCGGCCTCGTACGCTTTCCTGAAGACCTCACGCTGCTCGTCGACGGTTTCGTCGTTCTTCCGCAGGAATTCCTCGGGCCATCCTTCTTCGCGACCGACGGTCGCGATGTAATCGCCGTTGTACACATCCATGGAGAATGCCACGCGCTTTTCCGCGGCCAGCGCAATGGCTTCGTCATCCGCGAGCGATGCGTGCTCGATGGAGTCGACACCTGCCCGAATCGAGTCTTTTATGGATTGCGCCCCGTGCGCGTGAGCCGTCACCTTGATCCCTGCCGCATGCCCGACCTCCACCACCGCTGCAATTTCCTCGGGAGTCATCTCAGGCGAACCCGGTATGCCGCCGAAAGCGAGGACCGCGCCGGACGCAATCACTTTCAGCACGTCGGC
>DATICC010000401.1:0-3305 GCA_035457045.1 Woeseiaceae bacterium
TCGTATTGCCGTTGCCAGAACAGGTAACCGTAGCCCTGTTCCGCATCAATCGTGCGCCTGACTGTGAGTGCCTCTGACATACTTTCGGCCGGAATGAGCGACTCGTCCTGCCAGCGGCCACCCGATGCGACCAGCAAGCCCAGCTTGGCGAGGTCGCGGCTCTTTAACCGCAAGCCGCCGCCGGTCATCACCTCGCCCGTCGGTGAGCGCGGCCATTCGCGTTCTGCAATGCCAAGCGGATCGAGCAAGCGCCGGCCGATGTAGTCGTCGACCGGCTCGCCCGTAGCGCGCTGCAAGACCTGGCCGAGCAAAAACACACCGGCCGTGCAATAGGAAAACGGGCCCCTGCCTGACGCATCGCGCTGATAGTCGATTTTCACCGGAATATCGACCGCCCAGCGGGACCAGTTGGCCAGCGGGTACATGCTTTCCTCGTTCCCGGGGCTCGCCTCTTCCCAGTCATTGCAGTCCAGCGACGAGGACATGGTCAGGAAATCCTTCAGCGTGATTTGCTGCTTCAGCGGATCATCGTGAGCAAACGGCGCAAGATCGGCGAGCCTGGCGAAAGCCGGTTCGTCGAGCGATGGCAGCTCACCATCGGCGTGTGCCGCGAGTACGGCCAGCGCCGTGACGGATTTCATCGCGGAACGCGTGTCGTTCAATACCGCAGGCCCGCCTTCGCCGAAATAGCGCTCGAAGACCAGCTTACCGTCCTTCAGCAACAGCACGCTCGTGGTGTTCGGAAACGACGCATCGATGACGTCTTGCGTCAGGGCATCCAGTGGCGCTCCCTGCAGCCCGGCCGCGGCGGGCGAGACTGCCTCGAGGCCATCATCGAGTGTCGCGGGGACTTTCGCAGTTTCCTGCCCGGGGGGCTCCGCGGACCGCGAACAGCCAGCCACAAGTATCATCGCAAGTATCAGTGCAGGACTTCGGTTAATCATGGCGCGGACTCCCGGTTTCCGGACAGGCCAAGGCGTCGAGGTTTTCAAGGCGGAGAGGATGGCGCGAGGGCGATTCCCGTCGAGTGGCTGCAGGAAGCACCGGTCCGGCAGGTACCTCCGGCGTAGCGAGGAAATCCATCATGCCGCCGGCCTGGCCAGGCGGTGGAACAGGTACGGCATCAGCAAGAGCCATATCAGGAACATCGACCAGACGCGACCCTGCAAGAGGTCATAGTCCTGCAGGAGCCGCTGCCATGTATGTCCCGCGACATAATGGCCGAAGCCGAATTCGAACAGGACGGTGAGCGTCAGCCAGCCACAGCCAACGAGCCAGGCTTGGCGCGCCGAATCGAGCGGCCAGCGCCGGCTCAGCACCCAGCCCACGAAGCCCGTAGCAATCATGCCGGTGAGCGTTGAAACCTGGTGCGCGGCAAGTTCCGGCAGGACCTTGCCGTAACTGCCCTGCCGGGTAACGCCGTTCAGTACCGCCACCGCCGCCAGGAGGAACCATGCCAGGAGATGCCGGGCCAGTGCCGACGACGGGCCGATCATCGTTGACCTCGCGTAACGTGGTCCCGGAGCAGGCGATCAACGAGCCAGGCGCCCGGCAGGAATACAACGAGCGCCAGCAAGGTGGTGGCGGCCGCGAGCGTCCAGGACAGGAATGCGGAGTTTGCGATACCGAGATAGGTCGTGAATGCGCCGACCAGGAACACGAGCAGGATGGCCCGAAGGCCGGTGGTTGCCGATGCGCCGTAGCGCCGTGACAGGCCAGCATACAGCCACGCAACCGCGACACCGTAAATGAAATCCGGTACGAGCGAGACCGCATCTCGCCACGGACTGTTGCGCCAGGGCACATCGGCGAAGATCAGCGTCGCATCGTTCCACATCGCGCCGAGTACAAAGACATTCCCCAGCCAGCCGAACAGGTTGAACAGAAACCCCAGCAGCAGGCCAACCAAGAGTATTCTCATGTTCGTATCCTCACGCCTGTCTCGCACTTTTTCGGATGACTATCTTCAGACCGGACCAGACATCGCTGACGGCGCACACTTTTATGTCCACGAAACCCAATGGCAACGCGACCTCCCGTATCGTGTCCTCCGTGATGTCCGTATCGACTTTTGCCGCCTTCTTCGGCCACGAGATCCATACGTAACCGTTCGGCTCGAGTTGCCTGCGGTAACGTGACAGATCCTTCTGCAACTTCGCGCGACGCGTAACGAAGAGGTGCACGGCCCGCAGGGGCTTGCCGGTCTTCGATACGATGCGAACTCCGGGCGGCAGTACGCCCAGCCAGGACCGGTATTCCAGCGGCGCGTCGACGGCCAGGATCGTCAAGGGCGGATTGAATCCGAGCTTTTTCAACAAGGGTGTGCCGGAGTAGCCCGTCATCGTCATTTTCCCTGCTGTCGAATGGCCGGCGCTTCAGTTACCGTGCCCACGCGTTCGGGTGTCCAGGAGCGTCAGCAACTTGCTGGTCGTGTTCCAGTTACGAATCGTCATGTGCTGGTATACCGGCAGCGAGACGACGCGAGCCAGGTGGCTTTGGCCTGCTTTCGCGATCAGTCTCGAAAAATACAGCACACCGCGACCGCTGGCGACCTCGTCGACCCCTTCCCTGGCCGTCACACTATGCATCGCCTCGGATGCGGTCATCGGTTCCTTCAGGTAGATCACGTCATACCTGTATTTCTCCGGCTCATGCCCAAAGCCACGCGGCGCCCCCCGCACGATCTCGGCCAGTTCCGCATGGGAGCGCAACACGATTCTTGCCTTGTACGGATAGAACTCTGTTGATAGTGCCGTCTCGAGCTTTTTCGCAAGCTTTGCCTGGTTCGTTTCCGCTGACTCGAACAGGACGTTCCCACTCTGGATATAAGTCGAAACGTTCCTGAGCTTGCTGGCTTCGAAGCACGCTTTGAGATCGGCCATCCTGATGATGTTCCCGCCCCCGACGTTGATGCCGCGAAGCAGGGCAATGTAACGCGTGGCTGCCATAAGGTGTCGTCAGGTCACATTGCGGCGCAAGGTCACGATGAGACCGCTGAATCCCGCAATGGCAGCGCCGATTTCGGCTATGGTCTGCAAGAATCCCGGGATTTCATTCATACGGGTACTCCGATGTCCACAGGCATTCTACCGCCCGGACCCCGAACCGGCCGGCTTCAGCTGAACGAGGTCCCAGAGATTGCCCCAGGGGTCCTGAAACACCGCCACCGTGCCGTAGACCTCCTCGCTCGGTTGGCGCACGAAGGTCACGCCTTTCTCCCGGTAGCTGTGGAAATCGCGCGCAAAGTCGTCGGTATACAGGAACAGGAACACGCGCCCGCCCGTCTGGTTGCCTATGCGGGATGC
>DATICC010000402.1:0-4976 GCA_035457045.1 Woeseiaceae bacterium
ACAACGTTATTACGATCAGCGCCGTTGCGGACCGTGACATGATGCCGGACCCGTCGTTCTATTGCAGGTGTCTCGAGGCGGCGTACCAGGAACTGAAAGCCGCTACGATCGAGCGGCCGGTATCGCACAAGGCGGCAGACCAGAAACCGAAGCGAAAGCCGGGCGCAAGGAAAGGGGCGAAACCAAAGAACAACGGCAGCAGCGCCCTGGCGGAGACCCGTCAGGCAAGCTAAGTCGCAACGGAGTCTATTGTTTGCGTTTGTACCGAGTGCAGCGTTCGGTCAGCATTTTCTGAATGTGCTCGACGTCTTCGTTCATCAGGTAGTCTTTCTGGTCCTTCCAGCCGCGAAGCATGGCGAGATTCCGCTCATTGACGACCAGGTACTCGTCGCTGGCCTGTGCGTCGATCTCCCAGCCGGGCACTGCCACCACCGGCCTCACACGAACTTCATGCCCGAGCAGTTTCCTCATCTCGCGCGCGAGTTGCTCGGCCCGTTTGCCGCAGTCGGCCACCGAGATCACGGCCTTGCCGGGCGCAAATGCGAGCTGCTCGCCATTCAGGCGCACGCGATTGTCCTTGCCGGGCCGTTTCGCGACCACGCAGACAGCATAGATGCCATGCAGGCCGACAATGACGTTGTCGATAACGCCGGTCGCGCAAGGCACGTCGTGAAACACGCGGTTCTGATTGCTGGTCAGCCGCAGTAAGCCGTGGCCGGTTGCGATGTTGGCATCGCGGATGAATTCGACTTTCTTTTTCTGCAATACAACCGCGACGAAACGGTACAGGCCGTAAAGCGCAGCGAGCAAAGCGCCTGCCAGCAGCGCGATCAACTGCCATTCCGCAAGGCCCTGGAACAGCCGATCCGGGCCGAGCAGGAAAGCGGTCGCGAATATGACGACGAACACCAGCAGCGAGGCGAGGTAGACCGACTGTCTCCGCGTCAGGCTGTCGAACTGGTCGCGGAAACGCTGTGCCGCCTCGTACAGGATGCTGTGCGAAAAGCGATTGTTGCCGGAGGTTGCGCGGCTCAGTGTCTGCCAGACGCCGGCGACGACCATGAAAAGCAACGTGCTTAGCAGGGCTATGGTCAATGCGCCACTGACTGATTCCAGGGTCATGCGGGTCGGGCTCTGAACGCTGCGGCGGGTCCGGACAGATTAGCCGGGCGCTGCATTTCGCCTCTGTGATGCAGGTCACAACGGATCGATTTTCACCGTGTAACAGAATAACGCCGGCCGCCGCTTCCACCGGCGTTTGGCCGTTCTGTGAATGTGGTCACGGCCTTTGACGGGCGCCCGCTGTTACGGTCGGGAGTATCTCTTTGCAAGCGTGCTGATTGCAGGCATTCGGAGCAGGTCATGAATCGACGACTGACAGCCATGGCATCAATTCTGGCGCTGGCCACGCTCGGCGGATGCGCCTCGATGAGCGGCGACGAGTGCCTCACCAGCGACTGGCACGCCATCGGATTCGAAGACGGTTCGCGCGGCTATACCGCCGAGCAACTGGGCAATCACAGGAAAGCTTGTGCGAAGCACGGTGTCACCCCCGATTTTCAGGCGTACCAGGCCGGTCGGCTTGAAGGCCTGGTCGAATTCTGCAAGCCCACACGCGCTTTCAACCTCGGCAGCAACGGCGGCCAGTACCACGGGGTCTGCTCGGCGCACAACGAGGGGCAGTTTCTCGATGCCTACAACTCCGGTTATCACCTGTACAGCCTGAGGTCCAAAGTCAACTCCGCCAACTACAGGATCAACGCCAACGAGGAGGAAGTCGAGCGGACGCTGGCGCTCATCCGTGAAAAGGAAGCGGCACTGATCGCCAGGGACACGTTGACCGAAGAGCGCATCATCCTGATCGCGGATCTCAAGGACCTGTCTGCGAAAGTGGGGCAGCTGGAATCGGAAATGCACGCCCTCATCGAGGAACGCGCCATGTACGAACAACAGTTGCAGACCTACGAAGCCGTGCTCGCGGATTCGGGTTACTGAGCGAAAGAAGCCATCGATATACCGCGGCCGGTAATCCGCCGCCTAGTGCACATCGTCATCCGTGTCGCGGCGTCGATCCGTGCCCTGGCGATGCTCCTTGAGAAAACTGCCCGTGTTCACGGTCATGCCTTGCCCGAACGGGCTGCGCCGGTCTTCGCCTTCACGCCGGTCCTTGTGATGCACGAAGCGGCATTTGCACTCGAGATTGGTGCAATCAGGCAACGGCAAACGGGGCGCGGCACCCGACAGGAAGCGCTTGTCAGCCATGTTCCTGGCTGACTCGCAGGGATTCGGGCCGAGCTTTATCGATACGGCGTGAAACGCGGTGGATGCGCCGAGCACGGCAGGCCGCGCCAGCGCGGGTCGCTCGGCCGGCCGTCCGGGCTTGCGGCGAACGTAGACGAATGCCCCGAGCAGGAATACCAGTACCAGCAAAGCCAAAGTCACCAACATACGTGTCATCGCCCCCGGAGCGTCTCGCGGACCACGCGATCGTACTTTAAACCGCCACGCGCAAATTCGCGAGCCAATCAGCCTCTCGAGCGAGCCCCTTCCGCCCCTTCGCTTCGGTGGCAGGATTCAAAGCAGCTCGTCCGCGGCGAACTCGAAGAGCTGCGCCTGCATCGTAACCTCGAGCGGCTCATCGATCTCCGTCGAGACGGCCATGTCCGGCAGGAACACCCGTTCCAGCAGTTCGTTGACCACGCTGGGCTCCGATGTCGCGAGATTGAGTTCCTTGTTGACTTCGAGGCTCAGCTTGTCGAAGTTGGCCGAGCCGACACAGGCCCAGCCGTCGAATATCGCAGCTTTCACGTGGCTCATTCCCGGGTACATGTAAACGCGGATGCCATTCTCCAGCATCCTGTTGATCGCGACCTGGTTACTGGCATTCATTGGCCCGTGATTGCCGCTGGTCGGCAGTATGACCCGCACGTCCACGCCGCGCCGCCTTGCCCGGGCGAGTTCGTAAAGTGTGGCGTCGTCCGAGAAATAGGCGTTTTCGATCAGGATGTAATCGCGGGAACGACGAATGGCTTCAAGCTGCGCCCGGTAGATCTGCGAGTCGAAACTGCGCGTGTAAAGCGGACGAATCGCATAGCCTTCATCGCCGGCGTGGCGCTTTTTGCCGGACAGGAAGCGGAACAGGTTGCCGAGATCTCCGAGGACACCTGCCCGCGCCCAGGCTTTGTCGCTGTCGTGCTGCAAGCGATCGACGACAGGGCCGGTGACCTGCATCATCAGGTCGTGCCATTCGTAGCGATATTCACGCCCGATGTTCATGCCGCCGACGAACGCAATCTTGCGATCGACGATGGTGGTCTTGGTGTGGTCGCCGGTCAACCACGGATTCGCCCGTGAACGGACGGCAATTTTTGAGCCTTGCTCCAGGTAGAGTTCCATAGACACAGGTCCTTCGTGCTGCCCGGGCGCGGATTGCGGGTCGGCCTGTGTTGCAAGCAGGTTGCCGAGTCCGTCGATCATTACGCGTATTCGGATATCCTCCGAGCGGGACTTCAGGAAGTCGGCGACCTCTACCGCGTAATCGTCGTTGTCGAAAATATAAGTGCGAATGTCGATGGACTCGCGAGCAGTCTCGATCGAACTCATCAATCGCGTAAAGTATTCTTCGCCGTCGACCAGGAACTCGATGGTGCCTTGCTCGCGCTTCTGCCCGGAGATTCTGTCGAGGTCCTGTTCCCACTGGTCGAGGTCCATGCCCTGCGCATGGGCAAGCTCCGGGATCGGCTGCGATTCGAGGGAGGGAAACGCGACGGTGCCGATGGCAAACCGCCGTGCGAGACCACTCGCGGATTTGAGGGCGACAGATGACAGCGAGAGCAGGTTGGATACCGGTCGATTGAGCGGATCGATGTGAAAGGAGCGCGCATAGAGTATGCCCGCCTGGGCGATGCCCGCGCTGCGGCGTCCCAAATGGTTGCCGCGGCCGGTGTCGACGGGATCGCTGGCGAGGATCGCTGCGGTGGCGGCGTCCTGGTCGCCAGCCTCTGACAGAATCTTCGAATAACTGCCAGCACAGCCGGCAAGGATGATTGCCATGACGATCGCGCAAGGGATCCTCGTGCAGCAGTTGGCGCTGGCGTGATTCGTAAGGTAGTTCATGAATTGACTCCTGCTTTCGCCTGGTTTCCGGGCGGGTTCCGGAACGCGGAGTCAAATATGAAGATCGGTAATCGGGCTTGACTGAGCTAAACCTGATATGTCGAAACCGACTCATGAAGAATCACTGAAGATCCCGTGTGTGGTGCCTGATGCTTCGGCAATTATCTTTATGAAACAACAAGATATGAGGCAATACCGCACATTGCCAGCGGCAGGCCGAAGCACCGGCCGGCGGGCCACTGGATATGTACCCTGCCGGTGGCTGCGAGGCCGATATACGTGCCGTCCCCTATTGGTCGCGGCCACGGCGCTGGCCGACAATGGCTTCCGGGAGTACGCCGGATGATGCACTGATGGATGTCGCGGCGGCTGCGAGAGCGTTGTTGCTGATAGCCGCTGCGAGCAGCACGCCCCGGGCAGCGAGGTTCCGGGCCTGGACCAGGTGCCAGAATCCCTGCTGCCGTTGCTGGTCTTCCACGGGTCGCTCGGGATCTCGCTCGGGGACGTGCTGCTGTTGACGCTGGTCTTTGCCGGTCTCGACCTGCTATTGACGCCCTTGCGGCGCACCCGATGAACACAGTGGCGCGCTTGCCCGCAAAGTATCCGGCTGGACGGACGAGCAAAAAGATGAGTACAGCCTGTAGCAATGGTGGGAAATCGTTACGCATCGGAGCCGGGATACCGACGACTTCTATATCAATTACATCACAGGACCTGATCCTGATGCCCGTCGACGGCTGGTTCGGCCCGGACCAGCGCCTGACAGTCCATCCGTATGTCAAAATGCGGGCGCTGCGCAGCCCGGCCATGCACGAAAGGCCAGGATCGCTGCAATCCGGGCGGGTTTGCGGTATCACTGT
>DATICC010000403.1:0-8135 GCA_035457045.1 Woeseiaceae bacterium
ACTCCGGCGTGCCCAGCGAGTTGATTTCAAGCGTCAGGCGGGACAGGCCCAGCCGCTTCCACAACCGTGCGCACATGATGATGAGTTCGGCATCGACGTCCGGCCCCGCGTAGCCCATCGCTTCGACATCGAACTGGTGAAACTGTCGATAGCGGCCTTTCTGCGGCTTCTCGTGGCGGAACATGGGGCCCACGGTCCACAATTTCTGCCGTTGATTGTGCAGCAGTCCGTTGCTGATACCGGCGCGCACCATCCCGGCGGTGGCCTCCGGTCGCAGGGTCAGGCTGTCTCCATTGCGATCGACGAACGTGTACATCTCCTTCTCGACGATATCCGTGACCTCCCCGATCGAGCGGCGGAACAACTCGGTTTGCTCGATGATCGGCAGGCGAATCTCACGATAACCGTAGGATTCGATGACGTCGCGAACGATACCCTCGAGGTGAACCCAGACCACGGACTCGCCCGGCAAAAGGTCATTCATCCCCCGCACCGGCTGGGGTTTCATGGCTCCTGCCCTTGCGCCGCGTTTGCGGCGCCACCAGTGGATGCAAGTGGGAACTTCGGTCGGTTTGCCGTCATACGAGAATTCACGGAGCGACGATCGTCAATCGCGCAGTATTGCCACGCAGCTCGGATGCCTGGACCGTGTATTCCTTTCCGTTGACCAGCAGGCTGACGTTGTCATTGTTACCCAGCAAGACCCGTAGCGGCGGAATCCCCGACACGATGACGGTGCGACCATCAGTACCGAGCCCGAAAAAAAGCCGGCTCCCGTTGCCGTCGGTCACCTCGGTCCAGCAATCGCCTCGGAAACTGAGCTGCAACTGCAACTCGGCGACGTTTGCTGGCACGCTTGCTGACGCTTCCACCGGATCGGAGGCGGCCGGTAACTCGTCAGCCGGGACTTCCGCCGCGGTTGATTCCGCCTCGGCTGTGCCGGTTTCCACGCCGGTATCGCCGGATCCCGGATCCGGCGGCAAAACCGTTACGGCCCCGTTCCCTGCGGGCTGTGCCGATGGGGCTGACGTTGGCTCAGTACGCTGAGGTTCCGCTGTGCCGGATGGCAGCGAGCTCTCGCCCGGCGCTGCAGGCCGATCCAGCCACCACCAGGTTCCGGCCGCCGCCGCGACCAATACGAGAGCGCCTGCAATCCAGGAAACGGAAAACAATTCTCTCGGCGGTCGTTCCCGCTTCGGTCCGACGACCGGCGGTGCGCCGACCGCCCGGTTCAGGCGGTAATAATCCGCCAGCACATCGTCCATGGGCACATTGACGAGTTCCGCATACTTGCGCAAATAGCCTTTGGCAAAAACCGGGGCACCGAGCACTTCGAAACGATTGTCCTCGAGCGCCTGTACTTTCACCTCGTCGAGGTGCAATTCCTTCGCAATATCCCGCATCGAAATATTGTTGGCGCGTCTTGCATTCGCCAGGCGCTGCCCCGCGCGCGGTTCCACGGCAGCCTGCTGGCGGGGATCATCAGCATCGTGAACCATGGCGGCCTGCGGCGTTCCTAGAGGTTGTCGCGCACGTAGCCGGCTTCGGCCGAATCGGGAAAGTCCCGGAGCAGCTGGCCGATATACTGCATGCGCGCATCCGGATCGTTCATTTTCTCCTCGATCTGTACACCGAGATAGAGGGCAGTGGCATTCGGCTTGTTTCTTGACAGGAATCTCTGCAGATAGACCCGGGATGTGGAATATTCCTCGGTACGGTACTTCAGCGCGGTCATCTGTATCAGCGCCTCACCGTGATCCGGGCGAAACTCCAGCGCCTGCTTGAAAAACGTCTCCGCTGCCGGGAAGTCGGGCTTCTGCACCATGCAGACGCCGGCATTGGTCAGCATGATCTCCGGGGAATTATTATTCGGCAGGTCGACGGCAACCTCGAATTGCTTGCGCGCCTTGTCGTAATCGCGTTGACGACAGAGAAACACGGCATAGGTGTTGCGCACTTCGAAATCCCTGGGCGCGTATCGCACGGCCAATTCGTACTCTTCGACTGCACGCCGCGGGTTGTTCAGGGCCTCAAAGGTCAGTGCCAGCGCTGTGCGTGCTTTTGCCATTTTAGGATCGTAGTCCAGGGCTCGTTCAAGGCGCTCCCGGGCAAGGTCATAATTTCCGTTCCGGTAATACCGTGCTCCGAGCGCATAGTACCTTTCCGCTGCCTCGGCGACGTTAGTCTCCGGTTTCTTCGGCCCGGTTGTCGTCGATGTGATACAGCCGGCCAGGAGTACGGACCCGGCCAGCGCAACTATCCACCCTGCTTTGGTTTTCACGCCGTTGCCACCTTTGCTTTTTTCTCGCTCAGCCTGTTGCGAACCCTGTCGCTGACCTTGCCAGCGAGCTGACCGCATGCGGCACTGATATCGTCACCGCGCGTCTTGCGCGTGGTCGAAACGATGCCCTGCGCGCGCAATGCGGCCTGAAAAGCTGCGATGTCTCTCGACTCCGACCTGTGAAACTCGTTTCCCGGGAACGGATTGAACGGAATCAGGTTGACCTTCGCCGGTTTGCCTCGCAGCAGCTCTGCCAGCTCGTGCGCGCGCCCGATCGAATCGTTGATATCGCGCAACATCACGTACTCGAAAGTGATGAAGCGGTTCGCGCGTTTGGCTGCATACTTCCAGCACGCATCCAGCAGCTCGGCGATCGGATGAATCCTGTTGATCGGCACAAGATAATTTCTCAGCTCATCGTTCGGTGCATGCAGGGATACCGCGAGCGATACATTGCAGTCGTCGCCCAGCTTGTGAATCTGAGGCACGATGCCTGAGGTGCTGACCGTAATCCGCCGCCGCGACAACCCGTAGGAAAAGTCGGACAACAGCAGATCGAGTGCCGGGAGCAGGTTCCGATAGTTTGCAAGCGGTTCGCCCATACCCATGAACACGACGTTGGTCACCGCCGGTTCGCCATTCGCTCTCGGGGGCAATGCGCGATTCGCGTAATTGACCTGGCCGACGATCTCCGCCGCGACCAGGTTGCGGTTGAACCCCTGCGCCCCGGTGGCACAAAATGCGCAGTCCAGCGCGCAACCCACCTGTGACGAAATACACAAGGTGCCGCGTCCGGGTTCGGGGATGAACACGGTCTCGACCGCCTGACCTGCTCCGGATTCGAACAACCACTTGATCGTGCCGTCGTTCGACACCCTTTCGGAAAGCAGTGCCGGCAGTCGTATGACCGCTGACTCCGCGAGTTTTGCCCTGAGTCCCTTCGACAAATCGGTCATGGCATCGAAGCGATCGGCGTTGCGCTGGTGTATCCACTGCAGCACCTGGCGCGCGCGGAATGGCTTCTCGCCGATACCGGCGAAGAAATTCTCGAGGGCCGTCTGCGGCAGGCCGAGCAAGTTCACTTTTTCGGATTCAGGGCGCATCGACAAGCTGCTCAGCGGGTCCTCGGGCAGAGCCCGTCCTTGCCGAAGAAGAATGCGATCTCCTGGGCCGCGGTCTCCGGACCGTCCGATCCGTGCACGATGTTCTCTTCGATGCTCTCGGCAAAATCGGCCCTGATCGTGCCCTTGTCCGCCTTGGCCGGATTGGTGGCGCCCATGATGCGGCGATTCGCGTCGATGGCGCCCTCGCCCTGCAACACTTGCACCATGACCGGACCGGAACACATGTAGCTCACGAGGTCCTTGTAAAACGGCCGGCTCTTGTGCACGGCATAGAAGCCCTCCGCCTGCGCCCTGGACAGGTGCATCATCCTGGCGGCCACGATCTGCAATCCGGACTTTTCGAAGCGCCGGTAGATTTCGCCGATCAGGTTTTTTTGCACACCATCGGGCTTGATAATAGAGAGCGTCTGCTCAACGGCCATACCGGAAATCCTTTGATCCATGAGACTGTTCAGCCGGGCAGGAGATCGCCGGCCGCACGTAAACCCGCAATTTTACTTGGATTATTGGAACCGGGCAATCAAACGCTGAAGCTTTCCCCGCAACCGCACTCACCGGATACGTTGGGATTGCGAAAGCGAAATGCCTCGTTCAGGCCTTCCTTGACGAAATCGACTTGAGTGCCGTCGATCAATCCCAAGCTGTTCCGGTCGACCACCACTTTGACGCCGCGGTCCTCGAATACCACGTCGGCGGGATCGATAGTGTCTGCATAGTTCACGACGTAAGCAAAGCCGTTGCAGCCGGTCTTCCTGACACCAACGCGCAGACCCACGCCGTGGCCGCGGGCCTCGAGGAAGCTCCGTACCCTGTGTGCTGCCGGTTCTGTCAGTGATATCGCCATGCTCATTCGTCCGCTCGTTGTTGCTCCGGCCCGCCCGATTTCCGCCGCAGCCACTGTATTGCATCCTCCAGCAACAGTATACGGCCTGTCTTGCCCAGTGGAACCTGCAGTTCCCGGACTGTGTCCCAGGGATCGAACTCCAGCAGGGACGCCGTCGTCCTGCCCTCGAACCGCTCGCAGAAATGTTCTGCGGCAGCGATCAGGTGCGGGCAGGCAATCGCCCTGAAGCGCAATTCCTGCAGCGTGTCATCGTCGATGCCTGCCGTGAGTTCGATCGTATTGCCTTGCCGGTCGTCCGCCGTTGCCGATACGACGCGACTGTACGATTTGCGTATGCTTCCGGCATGAACCGGATTCACAAAATACGCACGCACTGTCTGACTGTATGGATCCGCCATGCTGAATTTCAAGCCCGGTTTGCTGTTGTGGCGCGCGCCGGCGCGAGAGCCCTGAGATGCTGCACGGCCCATCGGTATCGCTCGATGGCCTGGTCTATCTCGCCGTTGCCGGTACCCCGGCCGAGACTGAAACGGATGGCGCTTTGTGCCAGGGCATCGCTGCGGCCCATGGCTCTGAGCACGTACGAGCTCTCACCGCTTTGCGAATTGCACGCCGCCCCGCTGGCAACGCACAGCGGCTCGAGTCCCAGCATGAGGCTTTCGCCGTCCACGCCGCCTGCGCTTACGTTCAGTATGCCGGGAAAAGTGTGTTCATCAGCGCCGTTGCGCCAAAGGTCCGGCAGGTCGCCGATGCCCTGCCACAGGCGCTCGCGCAATTCCCTGAATTTTTCCGTATCGGCCTCGCGCCGCGCCGCCGCCAGTTCCGCGGCAACACCGAACCCGATGATCTGGTGCACCGCCTGCGTGCCGGGGCGAATTCGCCGCTCCTGGGGTCCGCCATAGATCAGCGGTGCCGGATGACTGCCGGGCCTGTCGGCAACAAACAGGGCGCCAATGCCCTGCGGACCGTGAAACTTGTGCGCCGTCAGTGACATCAGGTCAACTGGCAGTACTTTCAGGTCGATCTCGAGTTTGCCCACCGATTGGGCCGCGTCACAGTGGTAGAGGATGCCGCGTGCGCGGCAGATGGAGCCGATGGATGCGATGTCCTGCACGATGCCAGTCTCGTTGTTGACGTGCATCACGGACAGGAGCTGCGTATCGTCGCGCAGCACGGCCTCCAGGCGGTCCGGATCGAGCAGTCCTGACGTTTCAGGATTCAGCCAGGTCACTTCGAATCCCTCGCGCTCCAGTGCCTCGAAACATTCCGTGACCGCCTTGTGTTCGGTGGTCATCGTCACCAGGTGCCGGCCGCGAGACGCGCGCTGCCGCGCGGCGCCGAGTATCGCCAGGTTATTCGACTCGGTTGCACCCGACGTAAAGACGATTTCATGGGGTTCGGCGTTCAGCAGCCTGGCAACCTGCCCGCGGGCATGCTCGATCGCCGCAGCGGATTGCCGCCCGGCAACGTGGATGGACGACGGGTTGGCAAAGACCAGCGGCGATTCGAGGCACTCCACCATGGCCGCCGTTACCGCGGCATCGACCGGTGTGGTCGCCGCATGGTCGAGATAAACGGGCAGTGGCGAGGTGCCGGTCATTTCTGTGCCCTGCCCTCGTCCTTGCGCGGATCGACCGCTGCCAGGATGCCGCGAAGTATGTTGATCTCGTTCTGATCCGGCAGGGCTCTTGCAAACAGGCGGCGCAAACGGCGCATCAGGTGGCGTGGATTTTCCGGGTCGAGAAAACCGCTCGCCGTCAGTACTTCCTCGAGATGCGTGTAAAAGTTCTCCAGTTGGTCGCCGGTAGCCAATGGCGTTTCGCGCACTGCGTCGTCGGCTGCGGGATTCATCTGTGCGAGCCGCAATTCGTAGCTCATTACCTGGACGGCCATGGCGAGATTGAGCGAGCTGAATCCCGGATCGGTCGGGATGGTAAGCAAGGTATGACATCGATCGAGATCGTCATTGCTCAGCCCGGATTTCTCCGGCCCGAAGATCACGGCCACCGGCCCCTGCTCGCTCTCCCTGACCAGCCGCAAGGCACAATCGCGCGGCAGCATGCTGGGCCAGCCGATGGTTCGCGAACGCGCGCTTGCGCCTGCAACGTAGCAGCAATCGGCGATCGCGGCTTCAAGGGTTGAGACCACAGTCGCGGACTCGAGCAGGTCTTCGGCACCCGAAGCACGGGCCGTCGCATCGTCATGAGGAAAATACTTCGGATTGACCAGCACAAGTTCCCGGAGTCCCATGTTCTTCATTGCGCGAGCCGTGGCCCCGATGTTGCCGGGATGCGTGGTACCAACGAGGACGATTCGTATGGTCAAGGCGATGCTCTTTGTCGTCGGGTGGAACTTGAGGACTGCTCTGGTATTCTAGCGTGCCGCTGACCGGGAGTGTGCCGGCGGCCTGCTCTTTAACTTCAGACTGACGGAATCCTGGCATGCATGCATTATTGAACGTGGCCGTAATGGCGGCTCACAGCGGCGGCGACACCCTGATTCGCAGCCTAAACAGGCTCGAAAAGATCAAGATCGAACAGAAAGGCCGCAATGATTTCGTCAGTGAAGCCGACCGCAAGGCCGAGCAGGCAGTCATCTCAGTCATAAGGAAACATTACCCGGACCACTCGATCGTCGCCGAGGAAAGTGGCGCGCAGGGCAACTCCGACTACGTGTGGGTAATCGATCCGCTGGATGGCACCACCAATTTTTTGCATCGTTTTCCCGTGTTCTGCGTGTCTGTCGGGCTCATGCACAAGGGACGGCTGGAGCACGGGGCGGTGTACGATCCCTTACGCCAGGAGTTGTTCACCGCCTCACGCGGCCAGGGTGCACATCTTGATGGCCGGCGGATTCGGGTCGGCAAGATTACCGCAATCGAGCGCGCGCTCATCGGCACCGGCTTCCCGTTTCGCGAATCCAACCGGTCCTTGCCGCCCTACATGAAAATGCTGGAGAAGGCGATCTGCCAAACGGCCGGAGTGCGTCGCGCGGGCGCCGCGGCACTTGACCTGTGTTACGTGGCAGCCGGCCGACTGGATGCATTCTGGGAAACGGGTTTAAGCATCTGGGATATGGCCGCCGGCGCTCTCATCATCCGCGAGGCGGGTGGGATCATCAGCGGACTGGACGGCAGCGAGGACTTCCTCGAATCGGGTCACGTGCTGGCGGGCTCACCCAAAATCTACAGCGCGATTGCCAAGCTTTTCAGCCCTGATATCAAGACAATGTTTGCCGACTGAAAAAATGGGGTCAGATCACTGCTGTCCCGGAATTGAGCTCAGGACAGTCACCGGGCTGGGAAAAAGGTGTCAGGTTTATTTTCTTCAGCTGAGGAAAATAGATATGACACCATTTCCGCGAAGAAAATAAACCTGACACCTTTTTCGGCACCTTTTTCGCAGTGACTGTCCTTGGCTCAATTATGGGACAGCAGTGATCGGACACCATTTTTTCTTACGGCAGGTCGTCGATGAGGTCCGGATTTTGCGAAGCCGGCAACAGGTCGTCCGGATTGACATCCAGGTAGATGGCGATGGCGCTCGCCGTGAATACCGACGAATACGTGCCGACCAGGATGCCGACGATCAGCGCAATCGAGAACCCGGCGACCGACTCACCGCCGAGCAGCAAAAGCGCGACCAGCACGATCAGCGTCGTTATGCCGGTGACGATAGTGCGCGAGAGTACGTCATTGACCGACCGGTTGATCGAATCGACGGCGCTGGTGCCGCGCAGGCGGATGAAATTCTCACGGATGCGGTCGAAGGTCACGACGGTATCATTCAATGAATAACCGATGACGGCCAGCACCGCGGCCACGACGGACAGGTCGAACGGCAACCAGAATATCGAGAAGAAGCCCACGGTGATGATCACATCGTGC
>DATICC010000404.1:0-2957 GCA_035457045.1 Woeseiaceae bacterium
CCTGCGCCTGCGCGTTGGCCGCACCCGATGCGCCGGTCGCGATGCACCACGAAATGACTGGCGATCACTCCGACATGGCAAACAGCGGCGACCACGATTGCGATGCTGCCTGTGGCCATGCGGCGATTGCTTCGGCCGGCAAGGTTCCCGATGCCAGTGATCAACGCTCGGACAAGCCCCAGCCGACCGCCACGCACCATGGCGACGCCCGCGACGCGTTCGTCCCCCGCCCGCCAGCGCTATGGCAGTATAAAAAACAAAATCCTCCCCTGCCCTTGTCCACGCCGGTGTCGCGCAGCGACACCCTGCTCGATTAGCCGCTCAGACACCCGTTTCTGATACGCGGCCTGGCGCAAGCGAGATTTGCAGTCCAGACCTGGCTTTTCTGCTGCAGAGATCTTTTCAATGGACGACCCCGCCATCAAATCACGCCGTTTGTTTTTGCAGCGTGCACTGAACCTCGCAGGTGTAAGCGGACTGGCCGCCGCCTTGCCGCTACCCGCCTGGGCGCAAAGCGGCCGGCCCGTACCTCGCGCGGTGACCGCATCCGTGTATGACCTCGCCATCGGCCATACCATGGTCACGATTGACGGTCGCAGCGCCATGGCCACGGGTATCAACGGCACGGTGCCCGGGCCCTTGCTGCGATTCCGCGAAGGCGAGCGCATAACGCTCAATGTGCGCAACGACCTGCATCACGACAGTTCGATCCATTGGCACGGGCTGATCCTGCCCGCAAACATGGACGGCGTGCCGGGCATCAGTTTCGACGGCATACGACCCGGCGAGACTTTTCGCTACGAGTTCGACCTGGTGCAAAACGGCACCTACTGGTACCACAGCCATTCCGGCTTCCAGGAGCAAACCGGTGTTTACGGGCCGATCATCATTTATCCCGAAGGGGAGGATCCGGTCGATTACGACCGCGAGTACGTCGTGTTGCTGTCTGACTGGACGTTCGAGGATCCCGCGCGGGTTTTCGCCAACCTGAAAAAAATGCCGGAGTACTATAATTACCGGCAGCGCACGGTTGCAGGTCTTGTTGCGGATGCCCGGGCCAATGGCTGGAAGGCGACACTCAGTGACCGGAAGATGTGGGGTGACATGCGCATGTCGCCCACAGACATAGCGGATGTCGGTGCAGCAACGTACACCTTCCTGATGAACGGCCACGACGCATCGGCCAACTGGACGGCGCTGTTTGTGCCGGGGGAACGGGTGCGACTGCGCTTCATCAATGGTTCCGCCATGAGCTTTTTCAACGTTCGCCTGCCCGGCCTGGACATGCAGGTGGTGCAGGCCGATGGCATCGATGTCGAACCGGTTACGGTGCACGAGTTCCAGATCGGCGTTGCCGAAACCTACGACGTGGTCGTCGAACCAGCGGAGCGTGCCTATACGATTTTTGCCGAATCGATGGATCGCAGCGGTTTCGTCAGCGGCACGCTGGCTCCCGTTGCCGGTATGCGCGCCGAAGTTCCGGCGCTTCGGGAACCTCCGCTGCTGACGATAACCGACATGGGCATGGCGCATGGGGACACGGATTCGGCCGACGGTGCCATGGATCACGGCAGCATGGACCACGGGAGCATGCATAACGGTATGCAAATGCCCGCTGCGCAACCGCACGATCATTTGCAGGGGGCGGGTGTCGACAACGTTCCCGATCAAACGCGCAATTTGCTGGCCGAGCCCGGGCTCGGGCTGGCCGGCCTCGATCATCGCGTCCTCACATATTCCGATCTCCGGAGCCTGCTGCCAAACGGCGATACGCGCAAACCGGAGCGCACGCTGGAACTGCACCTTACCGGGAACATGCACCGTTACATGTGGTCATTTGACGGGCAAAAATTCTCTGAAGTGGACGGCCCGGTGCTGTTCAACTACGGCGAGCGCCTGCGTCTCACGCTGGTCAACGACACCATGATGTCGCACCCGATACACCTGCACGGCATGTTCGTGGAACTCGTCAACGGTAACGGCCGTTACAATCCGCGCAAGCACACGGTGGTATTGAAACCGGCCGAGAGGCTCTCCGTCGACGTCACGGTCGATGCACCGGGCAACTGGGCGTTTCACTGTCACCTGCTGTATCACATGGTCGCCGGCATGATGCGCATGGTATCGGTCGTCGGCGCTGACGAGGTGATACCATGAAAGCCCTTGCGTTCCTGGTTCTCACGCTCGCAGCCGTTTCATCGGCATGCGCCGACGAAATGCACGAGCGCGCACTGACTTTCGTGCAGGCCGATCGGCTGGAATACCAGCCGACCCCCGACACCTGGCTTTGGGATGTGCAGGGCTGGACCGGGGTCGACCGGCACAAGCTCTGGTGGAAAACCGAAGGCGACAACGAAGAAGCCGAACTGCAACTCCTGTACGGGAGGGCCGTTACGGCCTTTTACGACCTGCAGCTTGGCCTGCGCCATGACTTCGAGCCCGGCCCGCAGAGGACGTTCCTGGCAATCGGACTGCAGGGCCTCGCGCCGCAGTGGTTCGAGATCGATAGCGCTCTGTTCGTCGCCGACGACGGCAAAGTGTCACTGCGGATCGAAGCAGAATACGAAATGCTGCTGACGCAGAGACTGATACTGCAACCGCGATTCGAGATGAATCTCGGCGCCAGCGATGAAGCGGGGTTCGCGCTCGGTTCCGGGCTTCGCGATCTTGATCTGGGACTGCGATTGCGTTACGAGTTTCACCGCAAGTTTGCGCCGTACATCGGCGTCAACTGGCATCGTCTGTACGGTGACACGCCGACGCTGATCCTGCTCGAAGAGCTGGATGCGTATCTTCACGCCAAAGAAAAGGCGCTGGTGCTGAACGTGCTGGACGGCTCTGAGTCATTCGTCAACGAAAAGGGGACGCTGCTCATCGCCACGACGAATTATCCCGAAGCGATTGATGAGCGCGTCTTGAAGCGTCCGGGTCGGCTTGACCGCATCTTCATCATTCCC
>DATICC010000405.1:0-2398 GCA_035457045.1 Woeseiaceae bacterium
CGCCGGCGCAAGGCAATGGACATCGCTGGCCTGGTGATGCCAGGCGACAGGAGCAGAACGTGAACGCGACGGAACAATACCTGGTCCGGCACGGCAAGCCGGCAAACAAGGGCGGCTTGCAGCCTGTTGTCGAATTCGAACAGTTGAGCGTCGCGGTACTGAAACTCAAAGCGGGCGAAGTCTTTGCGGAAACGGCAGCTGGCGAGTCTGCCTGGTTGCTGATGTCGGGTAGTGTCCGCGGGCAGGCAGGTAACCTGGAATTCGAATTCAAAAGGAATTCGCTGTTCGATGAATCGGCAAGTTGCGTGCACCTGTCAGCAGGCACGGCGCTGACCATTGCTGCGACCACAAACAGCGAGCTGACGGTTTATCGTTGCCCTAACGGGAAGCCGTTCGACCCGCGCGTGTTCACGCCGGGGCAAGTACCGAACGAGCATCGCGGCGCAGGGCAGGTCGCCAGCCGATGCCTGCGATTCGTGCGTACGATTTTCGATCGCAAGACCTCTCCCGAAAATGCCGAGCTGGTGCTCGGTGAAGTAGTGACGCTGCCCGGAGGCTGGTCGAGCTATCCGCCGCATCACCACAGGCAACCCGAGATCTATCACTACCGGTTCACCGCGCCGCAGGGCTACGGTCATGCGGAACTCGGCGACGAGGTGTTCAAGGTCCGCGATCGCGACACCGTCTGCATCAAACCGGGCCTCGATCACGCGCAGTGTGCGGCACCGGGCTACGGCATGTACTACTCCTGGGTGATACGGCACCTGCCCGGAGATCCATACACGGTACCGGACTTTACCGAAGAGCATGCGTGGACCATGGACAAGGGCGCGGCGTTCTGGTGGCCCGATGACGTTTCACGCGGCTGATGCACGTGGCTGGTAAAGGTCCCGACGTCATCTGCCTCGGCCGCGCTGCCGTGGACCTTTACGGGCAGCAGATCGGCGGCCGGCTCGAGGATATGCAGACCTTCGCCAAGTACCTCGGCGGCTCGTCGGGTAATCTCGCGGCCGGACTCGCACGCCTCGGCGTAAGGAGCGCGATGCTCACCCGTGTCGGTGACGAGGCGATGGGCCGCTTCGTTCGTGAGGAACTTTCGCGCCAGGGCGTGGACGTGAGTCACGTGCGCACGGATCCGACGCGCCTGACAGGGTTGGTGGTGCTCGGTATCGGCAGCTCGGGAAGCGTTCCGCATATTTTCTTCCGCGAACGCTGCGCCGACATGGCAGTCGCGGAAGACGATATCGATGAAGCATTCATAGCCTCGGCAAAAGTGCTGGCCATTACAGGCACACACCTGTCGACGGCTACCACACGACAGGCGGTGGACAAGGCATTGAGGCTCGCAAGAAAGAGCGGCACTCGGGTCGTGCTGGACATCGATTACCGGCCGGTACTCTGGGGCTTCGGGCGGGCCGGGGAAGGTGCGAGCCGTTACGTCGAGTCAGCCGAAACGAGTGCGGTGCTGCAGCAGTATCTTGCACCCTGTCACCTGATCGTGGGCACCGAGGAAGAAATCGCCATCGCCGGCGGCTCGGGCGACCTGCTCGAGGCATTACAGAGCATCCGGAAGCAAAGCAATGCGGCTATCGTATTGAAGCGCGGTGCTGCGGGCTGCGTGGTCTATGACTCTGAGCGCATCGGATCTCTGGATGATGGCGTCCGCTGCGCCGGGCTCGAGGTCGAAGTATTCAACAGCGTGGGCGCGGGTGATGCGTTTCTGTCCGGCTTCCTGAGTGCCTGGATCGACAGCAGGCCGTGGAAGGATTGCGGACACATCGGCAATGCCTGCGGTGCGCTGGTGGTTGCGCGGCACGGCTGCACACCCGCGATGCCGAGTCGCATGGAGCTGGAGCATTTCCTGTCCCTCGCGCCGCCACCTTTGCGCCCTCGCGAGGATTCTGTACTCACGCATTTGCACAGAGCGACGACCTGGACGGACGATTCGCGGCCGCTTTGCATCCTCGCTTTCGATCACCGCAGCCAGTTCGAAAAGCTGGCAGCGCAACACGGCCGGCCACTTTCGGCCATTGCGAAATTCAAGGAGCTGATTGCCGAAGGGCTGCTGGAGGCCAGGGCCGACGGCAGTGACTCGATTCGCCACGGCGCCATCGTCGATCATCGCTACGGTGAGCGCGCACTGGCGCGCCTCGCGGACAGCGACCTATGGCAAGCGAGCCCGATCGAGGTGCCGGGTTCCCGGCCGCTGGACTTCGACCCGCACTTCGCAACCGGCCAGTTCCTCGCCGGATGGCCGGCACGCCAGATCGTAAAATGCCTGCTGTATTATCACCCGGACGATCCGCCCGAACTGAGGCACGAACAGGAAGAGCGCATTCGCGCCTTGCATGCGGACGTCGTGGCGCTCGAGCGCCGCTTCCTGCTGGAGGTCATTCCC
>DATICC010000406.1:0-5406 GCA_035457045.1 Woeseiaceae bacterium
GGCGCAACGTCTCGTACAGGCACACGCCGGTCGCCACCGAGACGTTGAGACTGGACACCGATCCCAGCATCGGCAGGGAGACCTTTTCATGACAACGCGCAAGGACTCCCTTGCTGATCCCTGACTCCTCGCGGCCCATGACCAGTGCCAGCGGGCCGGTGAGGTCGCAATCGAAAAGGCTTTGCTCAGCCTCATCGCTCGTGCCTACGCAACGCACGCCATAACTGTCCAGCCAGCCGAGGACCCGGCCCAGGTTCGGCACGGAAGCAAACGGCAGCGACTCCGCCGCGCCGGCGGCGACCTTGCTCACGGTGGGTCCGAGTCCTGCCGCACCGTGCCGCGGCGTTACCACGGCGTGCACACCGGCCGCCTCTGCCGATCGCAGGCAAGCGCCGAGGTTGTGCGGGTCCTGGATACCGTCGAGCACCAGCAGCAGCAGCGGCGTGGACTGTTCGCCCGACAGGCGGTTTTCGACCAGGGTACGAAGCGCTCCTTCATCCAGTATGGAGCTGCGTACGATCTCGGCGACGATGCCCTGGTGGCGCGATTCGCCACTGATTTGCTGCAACCTTGCCCGATTCGCAGCCTGGATTTCGATGCCGCGCGCATTTGCCTGCGCGATGATCGCTTCGACACGCGGATTGGCGGACTGGTACTCTGCGTAGAGTTTGGAAATCCTGGCGTGATCGCTGCCGATCAGTTGTTCCACGGCACGCAACCCGGCAACGTAACGCGAACTGCTCACCGCCGGCCGCTCCGTTGGCGTCGGCCACCGGCTGCCCGGCCTGCGGATTTGCCGGGCTGATCGGCAAGGCTGAAATCGATGCGCCGTGTCTGCAGGTCGACGCGTGCCACGGTTACGTTCAGCCGGTCACCGAGCCTGTAGCGCGTTGCGCTGCGCTCGCCGACCAGGGATTGGGAACCGGCATCGAAATGGTAATAGTCGTTGGCAAGGCTGGTTACGTGCACCAGCCCGTCGATCAGCATTTCCGGGATCTGCACGAACGCACCGAAACTCGTGACTCCTGTGATGACACCGCTGAACTGCTGGCCGACCTTGTCTTCCATGTACTGGCACTTCAGCCAGGCCTCGACTTCGCGCGTCGCCTCTTCCGCCCGGCGCTCGTGTGCCGAGCAAATCGCGCCCAGCCGCTCCATGGCCGAGCCGTCATAAATATAGCCGCCGGCTTTGCCGCTCCTGAGCACGTGCCGGATGGCCCGGTGCACGAGCAGGTCCGGGTAGCGCCGTATCGGCGAGGTGAAGTGCGCGTAGGCATCGAGAGACAGGCCGAAGTGACCGATATTTGTTGGCGTGTATTCCGCGTGCATCAATGATCGCAACATGGCCATCGATATGGCCTGCGAATCGGGCCGGCCGGCGACCTGTTGGAGCAACTTGTTGAACTGACGCGGCTCGACATGCTGCGGATGCGCGACTTTCAATCCGAGGCTCAACAGGTATTGACGAAGTTCGTCGAAACGGTCCGGGTCCGGTTTCGCGTGTACCCGGTATAGCCCGGCGATGCGGTTTTTACGCAGGAATTTTGCTGCCTGTACGTTGGCCGCAATCATGCATTCCTCGATCAGCCGGTGCGCATCGTTTCGCTCCACGGCGACGATCTCGCGTATCGTGCCGTCCTCATCGAGTGAAATACGTGTCTGCGGTATGTCGAGCTCGATGGCCCCGCGGCGTTGCCTCGCTTTCAGCAAGGCCTTGAACAACTGATGCAGGTTGCCCAGCGGCTGCCTCAGCGATGACTTGATCGCGGCCGAATCGCCGTCGACCAGGAATGCGCCGACTTCACCATAGGTGAGGCGCGCGTGAGAGCGCATTACCGCTTCCGCAAAATGCGATCGCGTAACACCGCCGTCGGCATCGACGCGCATATCGCAGACCATGCACAGGCGGTCGACGGCGGGATTCAACGAACACAATCCGTTGGACAGGACCTCCGGCAACATGGGCACGACACGGTCCGGAAAATAGACCGACGTCCCTCGCCTCGTCGCTTCCTTATCTATGGCCGAACCGGCCTGCACGTAATGCGCAACGTCGGCGATCGCCACCAGCAGTCGCCAGCCGTTGCCTGCCGGCTCGCAGTACACCGCATCGTCGAAATCGCGTGCATCCGCACCATCGATGGTCACGAGCGGAACATCGCGCAGATCGAGTCGACCCTCGATTGCGGAGGACGGGACAGCTTTGCCGAAAGTCCCGGCCTCCTCCCGCACGGGTTTGCTCCATTCGTGCGGAATCGCGTGCGAGTGTATGGCGATGTCGGTGGCAATGCCCTTTTTGCCCGGCTCGCCGATAACCCGCACTATGCGCCCGGTCGGCTGCTCGATGTCCGTCGGGTAATCGAGGATTTCGGCTATGACCATCTGGCCGGGTCTTGCCGAGCCCGATTCCTCCTGCGGAATCAGGATGCGCTGGGAAATCTTCGGATTGTCCGGAACGACGATGCCTATGCTGCGTTCCCGGATGTACTGCCCGGCAATCTCCCGCAGGCCACGTTCGAGGACCTCGACGACCTTCCCTTCGGCACGCCCGCGCCGGTCCAGCCCTACGACACGCAGCGCAACCCGGTCGCCGTCGAATACACTGCGCATCTCGCGAGCCGACAGGTAGACGTCGTCTTCACCGTCGTCACGGCGCACGAAACCAAATCCGTCCGGGTGCCCGATTACCGTACCGGCGACCAGTTCGAGTTTCCGGGTAAGGCAGTACTCCCCCTTGCGATTCTGGATGATCTGCCCGGCCTGAACCATTTTGTGCAGCTGTTCCACCAGCAGGCCGCGGGTCTTCTGGCCCTTGAGGCCGAGTTCCGCCATGAGTTGCTCCGCATTCAGCGGCCTTCCGACGTCGGTCAGCCTGGCCAGCAATTCAGCCCGGCCGGGTACCGGGTGCTGGTAGTGCTTCTTCGTTTTAACTGGTGGATTTCGCTCTTTTTTTATCAAACCGTACAGCTCCATTCTCTGGTCGCATTAATTGACAGACTCCGCCGCAGTTCAGTACAGTGCGCAGCCCGCAGGAACCGCAATTGTACGCGGTTCGATCATGCCGAGATGGCGGAATTGGTAGACGCGCTAGCTTCAGGTGCTAGTAGGGGTAACCCTGTGGAGGTTCAAGTCCTCTTCTCGGCACCATTCAAAGAGCCCCGCACGGGGCTTTTTTGTGCATGAATGACTATCAGCACGAGCCCATGACAAAGCAGGTGTGCCCGGCATTTCAATCGGCCTCGCGATCGATGTTGCAGCAATGCAGTGTCTCGCGTGACCTGACCACGGCGCCCCTGGCGGTGCCCGGGCGAAACACGGTGCAACCCTTGATCCCCTGCGCGTGAGCCGCGAGGAACACGCGCTCGACGTCCTCGACCGTCGCATCGGCGGCGAGCGTTATGGTTTTCGAGATCGCATTGTCGACGTAAGGCTGCAGGCATGCCTGCATGGCAAGGTGCGCTTCCACCGGCAGCTGCTCCGCGGTCACGAAGGCCTCGTGCAGCCTGCCCGCCGTTCCGCCCGCGGCAAGCCAGCGATCGTAAGCGTAGTCGCGAGCTTCCATCGGGTGCAGTTCAAGGTCGGAGCCGCGCACGTCACGCACGGTTTCGAGTGCAAAGATCGGTTCGATGCCGCCGGACACGTTGCCTGCCAGCAGGCTGATCGTTCCCGCAGGTGCAATGGCCAACAGATGGCTGTTGCGTATCCCGTGTTCCGCGATGCCGTTTCGCAGCGTGTCGGGCAGGCGCTTCACAAACGGTGCTTCCAGGTAACGTTCACGATCGAACAAGGGAAATGCACCCTTCTCGCGCGCGAGCTGGACCGATGCGGCATACGCCGAATCACGCAGCTCCCGCAGTATACTCGACGCGAAATCCCTGCCCTCATCGCTGTCATAGCGCAGACCCAGCATCACCAGTGCATCCGCGAGGCCGGTAATACCGATTCCAATGCGCCTCGTCGCCCTGGCGCATTCCGCCTGCTGCTCGAGCGGAAAACCGGAAATGTCGATGACGTCATCGAGGAAGCGGACCGCCGTGCGCGCCACGTCGCGGAGGCGATCCCAGTCGAAACCCGGCGAACGGCTGAATGGTGAATTCACGAACAACGGCAGGTTCACCGAGCCGAGATTGCACGCACCGTACGGCGGCAACGGGATTTCACCACAGGGATTGGTCGCGCTGATGGTCTCGCACCAGTACAGGTTGTTATTGCGATTGATGGTGTCGACGAAGAGCAGGCCGGGTTCTGCGCCGGCGTGCGCGGATGCAGCGATGTGCCGCCACAGTTCCCTGGCGGAAAGCCGTGGCGCAACGTGAGAGGATGCTGCGGGATGGCTGGCATCGGGTCGGCCGCTGCCGGATTCGCCCGGGTAAACGAGCGGCCACTCGGCATCGTCGGCAATGGCTTGCATGAACCTGTCGGTCACGAGCACGGAAAGATTGAAGTTGGTCAGCGCGGCGCTGTCGCGCTTGGCATCGATGAAGGCCCCGATATCCGGATGGTCGCAGCGCAACGTGCCCATCATGGCCCCGCGGCGCGCGCCGGTGGACAGCAGTGTGCGGCACAACGCGTCCCACACGCGCATGAAAGGTATCGGCCCCGATGCAATCTGTCCGGTGCGCCGGGCCGTCCAGCCCGCCGGACGCAACGTTGAAAAATCCAGCCCGATGCCCCCGCCCTGCTGCAGGGTGATCGCGGTTTCGCGCAAGGAGTGCAGGATCGCGTCCATGGAATCGTGCACAGGCCCGGACACGAAACAATTGAACAGGGTCACCTCCCTGTCTGTGCCTGCGCCGGCCCAGATCCGGCCACCGGGCAGGAATCGGAGTCCGGACAGGATCCCGGCAAACTCCGGCTCCCGGCGAGCAGGCTCCCGTTCCGCCCGCGCAACGGCGCGACATATGCGGCGCACGCTGTCGGCGATGCCGGTCTCTGCAGTGTCAGGCCCAGCATAGCGGTATTTTGCCTGCCAGACCGTATCGGCGAGAGGTGTCAGTGCCATACGGCTGTCCACGTAATCACGACGACCAGCTGACAGTGATACCGCAAACCCGCCCGGATTGCAGCGATCCTGGCCTTTCGTGCATGGCCGGGCTGCGCAGCGCCCGCATTTTGACATACGGATGGACTGTCAGGCGCTGCTCCAGGCCGAACCAGCCGCCGACGGGCATCAGGATCAGGTCCTGTGATGTAATTGATATAGAAGTCGTCGGTATCCCGGCTCGGGTGCATAACGACTTCCCACCATTCCGACAGGCTGTACTCATCTTTTGCTCGTCCATCCAGCCGGATACTCGGCGGGCAAGCGCGCCACTGCGTTCATCGGGCGCGCCGCAAGGGCGTCAGCAGCAGGTCGAGACCGGCAAAGACCAGCGTCAACAGCAGCACGTCCCCGAGCGAGATCCC
>DATICC010000407.1:0-6986 GCA_035457045.1 Woeseiaceae bacterium
CCGCAAACGACCCGCCCGGTGACTGTCCGTTGCTGACAGCAAGGCCCAATCGTAATAAAGGTGCCATCCCGTCGCAGGCCACCCCCCGACTGCGGTGCCCTGCTCAGTGGTCAATAACAAACCCGGCAAGACGTGGCAGCCGAAAGAATGGCAGCGCTCTTCACGCGCTGCGGCGATATTCCACCACGGCCGATTTCAGTTCCTGCAACGCCTGCTGATCGGGTGCGCCATAACGGGCCGCGAGGTAGTGCGTGGTCACCCTGTCCACGCCCTGCGAATTCTCGCCCGCTCGTTGGCGCAGGCGCTGTGCATAGTGCTGGGGTGTCTCGCCGGTTCCTGGAGGCAGCCCGGCCTTGTGCGTGAACTTCGCGTACAGGATGGCCGCAGGATCTTTTGCTGGAGGACGGTTTCGAAGCAGCAGTACAACGCTGACGGCGGCGATGCCGAGCGCAACCAGGGCAAGCAGCGTGAACAGCATGTTCTGCCAGTCGGGCTGCTCCATGCCCAGCCATTGCATGAACAACCTCTGGTTTTCCGGGCCGTAGCCGAGGACCCATTCATTCCACCGCGCATTCAGCGCATCCCAGGACAGCGTCAGCCTGTACAGCCACTCGGCTGGCGCATTCAGCCCCCAGCTTTCGCCGATCGCGTCGAACCGGGCGCCGGACATACCGGCTTCGATGCGTTCCGGCGCGACAGCTGCGGTCGGGTCGACGCGGTGCCAGCCGCGCTCGGGCAGCCAGACCTCGGTCCATGCGTGCGCATCCGACTGGCGCACGATCATGTAATTGCCGAGCGGGTTGAGTTCGCCGCCCTGGTATCCGAGGACTATGCGCGAAGGTATGCCCGCCGCGCGCATCAGCACAGCAAATGCGGACGCATAGTGTTCGCAGAATCCACGCCGGGTTTCGAGCAGGAACTGGTCGACCGGATCACGCCCGAGCGGCGGGGGTTCCAGCGTGTAGTAGTAGTCCTGTTCATGAAACATCCGCAACACCGAGTCGATGTAGCGCTGGTCGCTGCCGGCCGCCGCACGCATTTCGCGTGCGAGTGAGATCGACTGCGGGTTGCGCCCGTCCGGCAGGCGTGAATACCAGGACTGCGAGAGACCGGTCATTTGCGGATCCGTCGTGTAGCTCGTGTGCGAAACGGCGCTGTATGAAATCCGTTGGTCTATCGGCAGAGTGTGCGCCAGCTGCTGGTCCGGCCCCATGAAGGTCTGCTTCAGATTCCAGTCGACCACCATGTCGAGTGCGAATACCAAGTGGTGGCGGGTTGGTTCGAGCACGACCTGGTAACGAACCGGTACGCCGATTGCGGTAATCCGCCGTCTTGCGTTGTTGTCAATTGTCGGTTCCCGCGTGGTCCAGGTGCGGCCGTTGAACTGGTGCAATACAAGGCCGCGCCAGTAGCGCTGGCTGGGCGGGGGCACCGCGTCTTCGAAGCGAACGCGAAACGCGACTGCATTGGACAACGACAGTGAACTCACGTCTCCCGGGCTCATGTTGTCCCGCAAACCGGACACGCCGCTGCTGGTGTCGATCGGCACCGACCAGAAGGGCGTCGAAATGCGCGGAAAGAAGACCCACATCGCTATGGCGACCGGGGCAGCCAGCAGGAGCAGGCGGGAACTGTTCGCGAGACGCGCGCGCAGGCTGACGGGCCTTGCCAGCGACATGTTGAGCCAGGCGGTCATGGTGACCACGATGCCCGCAACCAGGTAGGGCAGGGACCACAGGAACTGTTCCCGGAGCAGCGATGCCATCATCATGAATATCGAGATGAAAAGCAGCACGAACTGATCCCGGTGTACCCGCGTCTCGAGCAGCTTCAGCGAACCCATGACCGCGAGCAGGGCGGATCCTGGTCCGACGCCACTCACCTTCTCGTAGGAGAACAGGATCGCAAGGAACGACAGCAACGCGAGCGCGATGCGCAGCCAGGGCGGCGGCAATCGCCAGCGCCTTTTTTCGATATACCAGCGGCCTGCGGCGCAAGTCGCGAAAGTTACCGTTACCCAGGCAGGCAGGTACTGCACGTGCGGGGCGATCGAGAATGCGAGTGCTGCAAGCGTGAAAGGCAGGCTGACGAGCAGTGATCCGTCGGTGCCGTTGCGCTTGCTCATGCCGCGGATACCTCCGGCAAAGCGAACAGTGCCAGGACCTCGAGACAGCGGTGGCGATGTGCGGCGCCGTTGGCGGGCGGGATCTCGTTTCGCGGTAGTCGCAGGCCGTAGTCGGCGTGGGTACGCTCGGCATCTACTATCCAGCGGCTGAGAATGGACAGCCGTTTCTCGACATCGTCGGCGTCCACCTGGTTGAAGTCGAACCACTGGCTGCTGGTATCGGCACCGGAAAACTGTTTCGACAACAGCTCGCCGGTACGCGCGTATGCTTTCCATGCCACGTGCCGTGGTGAATCGCCGCTGTGAAATTTCCTCAGGCCCGCAAAATCCTCTTCACCGCGCGCATCGTGCTGCCGATGCCCGTGCGCAGTCTCTGTTGGTGGCGGCAGGGGTGCACGGTCCGCAGGCTTGGGATACACCAGTCCCTCGAGGTCCATGTGCAACCATGCCCAGGCGCGGAACAGCTCGAACGGGAACAACGTACGAATGCCGAAACGTGGCAGGCGAATTCGCCCGCGCGAGCTGGTCGGGATGTCGAGCTGGAACACGCGGCTCTCGCCGGGGCTCAAGTCATCGATCTCGCTGATCGTTCGATCGGCATACAACTGTATGTTGTAGCGGTGGCTGCGCGCGTGATTGGTCACTGCAATACGGAACTCGGCGAGCTGGCCGGCGAATACTGGCTCCACGCCAGCGAAACTGAGTTCCAGTCCGACCAGGTTGCGCTGGCATTGATGCATCGCCACAAGGCCGAGGCTGACCAGCACGAACGTGAGCAGGAAGGACAGGTTGTTGTTGTAATTCATCGAGCCGAGCAGCATGGCGAAAGTCATGAGGCCGTAGATCAGGCCTACGCCGGTCGGCAGTATGTAGACGCGGTTCCCCTGCAGTCGGGTGCTGTGCGGGTCCGCACCCTGGCGCTTGCGTGCCCAGCGGCCGATGCGCTCCCGCGCCGCAGTCCGCGCGCGGGCCGGGCTGAAAAAGCGCCTAGGGAATTGCCACTGAATCGAGGACATATCGGCTGAGTTCACCCGCATTGCGGATACCGGCACCGCTCGCAGGTTTCAGTCGATGGCCCGCGACCGCGGCGAATACCGCTTGCAGATCATCCGGGAACACACCGGAGTGATGCAGGATGTAGGCATGCGCCCGCGACGCGGCGATCAGGGCCAGCGCACCGCGGGGAGACAGGCCGGTCTCGATCTCCGGCGATTCGCGTGTAAACCGCACCAGCGCCTGTACATAGTCGAGCAGCGGTTCGCTGACATGAACCTTTTCCACCGCATCCTGCAGGCTTGCAAGCATTGACGCATCGAGGGATGCGTCGATCTCATCGAGCATTTTTCGCCTGTCGGTTCCGGTGAGCAGAGACCGCTCGCTCTTTGCGTCCGGGTAACCCAGAACGAGTCGCATCAGGAAGCGATCGAGCTGTGACTCCGGCAGCGGAAAGGTGCCGATCTGGTCGGAAGGATTCTGTGTTGCCACGACGAAGTACGGTGTGGGCAGGTTGTGTGTCTTGCCATCCACCGATACCTGTTTCTCCTCCATCGCCTCGAGCAACGCGCTCTGGGCCTTCGGCGTGGCGCGATTCACTTCATCGGCAAGAACGAGCTGCGCGAATACCGGGCCGGGCTGGAAGCGAAACTCGCTGTGCTGCTGATTGAATACCGAGACGCCGACGATGTCGGCGGGCAACAGGTCGCTGGTGAACTGTATGCGCTGGAAAGTCAGGCCGAGTACGCGCGCCAGCGACTGCGCCAGCATGGTCTTGCCGAGACCGGGAAGGTCCTCGATCAGCAGGTGTCCCCGTGCCAGCAGGCAGGCGAGAGCCAGCGCGATTTCCTCGTCCTTGCCGAGGATGATCGTATTCAGCGATCTCCGGGCGTGGTCGAGCGCAACGATTGGCGCATTGGTTTCAGCAGGCATCTGCTCTACCGTGCTTCTGACTTGCATTCAACGCTCCTGCATGCCGGTCGACATGATGCCAATAGTCGCGGATCGATCGCCGCAATGCACTCCAGGCCGGCCGAACTGTGATCTGTGCCTCAATTGAAGCTGGCGAGGCGTGCGATCTGCTCGTCAATCTGCGTCAGCTGGCCCTGGAATTCCTCGGCCCGGCGGGTCTCCTGTGTGACCACCTCCACCGGCGCATTGTTCACAAAATTTGCGTTCGACAGTTTGTTCCGGCTGCGCTCGAGTTCCGTCAGCAGTTTCTCTTTCCGTTTGCCGAGCCGCTGGCGTTCGGCAGCGACATCAATCAGGCCCTGCATCGGCACCAGCAGCCGCATGTCCCCGAGCAGGGCGGTGGCAGCGGCGGGTGCAGCGGCTGTTGCCGCCAGTACCTCGATAGCGTCGACGCGCGCCACGCGGCGCAGCAGCAGCGAGTGCCGTGCCGCCCGCTCGCTGTCGGCCGCCGTCGCGTTTTCCAACAGTACCGAAAGCGGCTTGCCGGGCGGTATGTCCATTTCACCACGGATTTGCCGGATTCCGAGCACGAACTGCATTACCCATTGCAACTCGCGTTCGGCATCCGCATCCCGATTATAGTCCGCCGCTGCCGGGTACGGCTGCCGCATGATGGTTTCGCCCTCGATCCCTGCGCGCGGCGCGACCTGCAGCCAGATTTCCTCCGTTATAAAAGGAATCAGCGGATGCAGCAGGCGCAACAGCGATTCGAGCACGCTGACCAGGGTCTGCTGTGTGCCACGTTTCTCTTCCGCGGTGCTCTGCTCGGATTGCAGGACCGGCTTGGACAGCTCCAGGTACCAGTCACAGAATTCATGCCAGGTGAAGTCGTACATCGCCTGCGCCGCAAGGTCCATCCGGTAGTTGTCGAAGTGATTGCGCGCCGACTCGACGGTTTGCACGAATCGCGAGCGTATCCATCGATCGGCGGGACTGAACTCGGCGGGTCCGGCATCGAGCGTGTCGCTGTTCGTGAGCACGTAGCGCGCGGCATTCCACAGCTTGTTGCAGAAGTTGCTGTAGCCTTCGATGCGGCCGAGGTCGAAGCGTATGTCGCGGCCTGTGGTCGCCAGCGAGGCAAAAGTGAATCTCAACGCATCGGCGCCATACTCCTCGATGCCTTTTGGGAACTGCTTGCGGGTGGCTTTCTCGATCGCCGGGCGCAGATGATCCTGCATAAGGCCGGTGGTGCGTTTCTTCAGCAGGGTTTCGAGGTCGACGCCGTCGATCAGGTCCAGCGGGTCCAGCACGTTTCCCTTCGACTTGGACATTTTCTGCCCGTCCTGGTCGCGAATCAGTCCGTGGATGTAGACCTCGCGAAACGGGACATCATTCATGAACTTCAGTCCCATCATGATCATGCGGGCAACCCAGAAGAAAATGATGTCGAAGCCGGTCACGAGCACCTGGCCCGGATAAAACGTCCCGAGATCCTCCGTCTGCCGCGGCCAGCCCTGGGTGCTGAACGGCCACAGCGCCGACGAGAACCAGGTATCCAGCACGTCATCGTCCTGGCGCAAAGGTACCGACGCGGCGAGGCCGCTGTTGCGCCGCGCTTCGGCTTCATCGCGGCCGACGTGTATGCCGCCGTCGTCGTCGTACCAGGCGGGAATCCGGTGCCCCCACCAGAGCTGCCGGCTGATGCACCAGTCCTGGATGTTGTGCATCCATTCGAAGTAGGTCTTCGACCAGTTCTCGGGCACGAAGCGAATGCGGCCGTCTTCGACGGCCCGGATCGCCGGGTCGGCGAGCGGCTGTATGCGCACGTACCACTGGTCCGTGAGATACGGCTCGACCACCGCGCCGCTGCGGTCGCCACGCGGTATCTTGCAAACATAGTCCTCGATTTTCGCAACCAGGCCGAGCGCATCCAGGTCCGCGACGATCTTTTCGCGTGCGACGAACCGATCCAGTCCGCGGTAGGCGGCCGGTGCGCTGTCGTTGATCGCTGCGTTGTCGTCGAAGATGTTGTACAACGGCAGCTTGTGGCGCAGTCCGATTTCGTAGTCGTTGAAGTCGTGTGCCGGCGTGATCTTCACGCAGCCGGTACCGAATGCCGGATCGACGTAGTCGTCGGCCACGATCGGCATGCGCCGGCCGACCAGCGGCAGGATCAGCTCCTGGCCGACCAGCATCCGGTAGCGATCGTCGTCCGGGTGCACGGCGACGGCGCAATCGCCCAGCATGGTTTCCGGCCGCGTGGTCGCCACCACGAGATGCCCTTTGGCCGAGGCCAACGGGTAACGGAAGTGCCACAGCTTGCCGTCCTCTTCCTGTTGCAGCACTTCGAGGTCGGAGAGCGCGGTGTGCAGTACCGGGTCCCAGTTGACCAGGCGCTGGCCTCTATAGATGAGCCCTTCCTCGTACAGGCGGACGAAGACCTCGGTCACCGCCGCGGTGAGGTCCTCGTCCATCGTGAACCGGTCGCGGTTCCAGTCGACGCTCGCACCCATGCGGCGCAACTGTTGTGATATCTGCCCGCCGGATTCGCGTTTCCACTCCCACACTTTTTCCACGAACTTCTCGCGGCCGAGGTTGGCGCGGCTCGTGCCCTGCGCGTTGAGCTGGCGCTCGACGACCATTTGCGTGGCGATCCCCGCATGGTCTGTCCCGGGCTGCCACAGCGTGTTGCGGCCCAGCATGCGGTGATAGCGGATCAACGCATCCATGATCGTGTCCTGGAATGCATGGCCCATGTGCAGGGTACCGGTGACGTTCGGCGGAGGAATGACGATGCAATACGGTTCGCCGCGTCCGCCCGGCGCGAAATAGCCGTTCTCCTCCCAGCGCTGGTAATGACGCCGTTCGATATTCTTCGGGCGGTAGGACTTATCCATGCAGCTCAATCAATTTCTTCAAAAGGGAAGTGGTTGTTACAGTGGCATCGGCTGGCAGG
>DATICC010000408.1:0-3584 GCA_035457045.1 Woeseiaceae bacterium
GTTGCAAAGGAGCTGAAAGCGCCGGTGCGCATCATCTGGACCCGAGAAGACGATATGCAGCATGACTGGTACCGGCCGTCCGGCGTGCATCGCCTGGCGGCAACACTCGATGCACAGAATGCGCTCACCGGCTGGTCGCACCGCGCGGCCGCCAGCGACCGACGTTTCCGCCTGCCCGAGCGTTCGGAAATGCCTTCCTGGATAGGCTGCCTGGATCCGGATGCTTTTCCGGCCGGGTGTATCGGCAACTACGACGCAGGATTTACGCCGCTCGAGTTCGGCCTTGCGCGCGGCTGGTGGCGCGGCCCGTTGCCGAGTTTTACCGCGTTCGCGATTCAGAGTTTCATCGACGAAGTGGCCGCGGCAACGGGCGAGGATCCGCTCGCGTTCCGCCTGAAACTGCTGGGTGAATCGAGAGAATTACCCTACCGCGATCACGGCGGTCCGGTCCTGCACACCGGCCGGCTGGCGAACGTGCTGATGCGCGCCGCTGACGAAATCGGCTATGGGAAAAAGCCTCTGCCGGCAGGTCACGGCATCGGACTCGCGATGCACTTCGTCTTCGGCGGCTACGCTGCGCACGCGATGCAGGTGTCGGTTGCGAACGGACGGCCGGTCGTGCATCGCTGCGTTTGCGCAGTCGACGTCGGCCAGGTGGTCAACCCGCTGGGCGTGGAGGCGCAGATGATGGGCGCAACCATCGACGGCCTGTCCACTGCGCTGAATCTCGAGATCACCGTGAAAGACGGGAAAGTCCTGCAGGACAATTTCAGCAACTACCCGTTGCTGCGTATGGCCGAGGCGCCAGACGTCGAGGTACACATAGTGCATACGGATTTCCCGCCCTCGGGCGCCGGCGAAATGGGCATCCCCACGGCCGCACCGGCACTGACCAATGCCGTCTTTGCCGCGACAGGGAAACGCATCCGGCGCTTGCCGATCGGGGACCAGCTCAAAGCCTGACCGGCGGCGGAACAGCTCAGGAGCCGCCCGAGAAGCGTAATCTGAGGCTGATCTGCAGCTGGCTCTCGGTCATCTCGTCCTCGAGCCCGAAGTACTCCCAGGCGTCGCGGTAGGTTTCGATCTCCAGCCACTCGATGGCGAGCGTTGCGAAGTCAGTAGCCCGGTACTGGTAGGCCAGTGTCCACGCGTGCCCGTACTCCGAATTTTCGTCGAGCGGAAAGTCGTCGTTTTCGCTAACGTCGAAGAGGTCGTAGCGCAGCGAAAGGCGATGCCTGTCAAGAGACTTGGTCAGCAGCAGGAAACCACTGTAGAAATCGGCATCGACGGCGCGCACTCCGTTGAAATACCAGCCCCAGACGGTCGACCCCTCCATCCACTGGGCGATCAGGCCGAAATCGCCCGGCAATGTCGCCTGCAAACCCACGTGGTCGAACTTCGTCCTCCAGCCGAACTGGCCGTCCTCGTAGGATTCGGGATCGGCACGATTGTCGTAGTGCATGATGCGCACGAGGAACCGCGTATCCGCAGACCATTCCGCGTTTATGTAGTAACCAATCCTGTCATCGATCTCGCGGAACGGAGCGAGGAAGGGATCCTGCAGGTCGAAGGCCATGCCGGGCTGGATCTGCGGTACCGGAGGCAGCGGCAACTCGTCGCCGAAGCGCGTTTGCCGATCGTGCACGGACCAGCCCTTCCACGACAGCAGCGTACCAGCGGGATCGTTGAGGTAGAAAGCGGCCGCCTGCAGGGAAAGGGTATGCAAGCCCCCCAGGAATTGCGGCTTTCGCGACAGTGACAATTCGGCGCCGAAAGTACGAAATTCTTCCGCTATCCAGGTATTGATGGCCGAGGAGCTGATCGTGTAGGGAGTGGACCAGCCGGGCCCGGAATTCTCCAGCGACACGCGTGGATAAAATGCGCCGAGCTTCAGCCGGTAACGATTTTCGGTCAGCGTCATCGGGCGCCACTGCAGGTAAGCCTCACTGAAGTCTATGGTCGATCCAATGTCGTCGCTGTAGAGCAAGGCAACCGTGTGCATGTCGAGCGTGTCGGCAAGGCGCAGGCTGTAATCTGCATATGCCTGGCTCAGCATGAGTCCGTCGCTGTCGGGGTCATAGCGCAACTTGCCAGCCGATCCCTCGGCCCAGGACGGATAGCCGCTGGCATCGACGAAACTCAGATCGGCGCCGAGATCGAGCTTGTAACGCGACGGTTCGTCGGCCGCGACACAGGACGCGGACAGCAACAGGCCAATCGTGACTGGCACAATCAGTAATCGGACCATGCCAGCGCCTCGGTCTTCTCGTCAAAAGCCGGTCGCAGTGCTTTCGCGAGGCGAAAGTCGATCTGCACGGACCCAACGCTTGCCGGAACGGATGCTTTGGCCAGGGTCTCCTCGCCGTCACGAATCCGCGGACTCCAGATGACAACTTCCCCCGCATCCATGCCGGCTGACAGGCTTACCTTTCCACTCTCGTCGGTGACACCGAAAGCTGGGGTGTCGACCACCAAGATGTAGCCGAGCATGTTGTCGTGGATATTGCAGCCGAGAATCACGATGCCGCTCTCGGTAAACGTTACCGGCGGATGCGCGTCGCCCTTGTAGATCGGCAGTTTGAATTGATTGGGATGCGAAAACGAATAGACGTGGTGGGCGACTGTGTCACTGTTCGGAAACTGCACTGAAGTCCCGGTCTGCACGACCAGCAGGTGCGGCACGAAGCGCGTGTCGACCTGGTCCATGACTGCCGTTGTGCCACTCGGCGCTGTATGCCGTTGGCCGTCCGCCGGACGCCAGTAGGCGGCGACACCCGGCACGGGATTCGCGTCGCGATCGACGACGCTGACCTCTACTACCGTTTTATCGGCGAGACCAGCAAGCGGCAACAGCAGCCACAGGGCTGCAGCAAGATGCCGGAATGCCTGCCAGGACTGCATTGGAGTACCGCCGTTTTGCCCATCGAATGAGCAGTTTATGGCTGCATTCGGGGCCTTATCCGTGACCCAACGCACACTCCATTTAACAGTATCACCTTAATATCACTTCAATTTCTGAATGTGCCGATCATGCACGCACCAAAGTGCGTGCCGCATTCGCGGCCCGGAAAACGAGCGTATGACACTGCGCACCAGCTTTCGCGGAAAACTGTTCCTGCTGACCATCGTGCCCCTGGCAGTGGCCCAGCTGGTCACCTTGCTTGCCGTTATGAACACCGTCGAAAAAGACGTCGACAGGCGCGCCCGCGAATCCCTGCGAATCGGCGGCAACGTGGTCCAGGAATACCTCTCGAGCCGCAGCGATCAGCTGAGAACCAGTGTGGAGGTGCTCGCTGCGGATTTCGGATTGAAGGAGGCCGCGGCAACACGCGACGCCGAAACCATGCGCTCTGTATTGCGCAACCACAGCCGGCGTATCGGAGCCGACTTGGCTCTTCTGCTTGACCTGGATGGCCGTGTGGTTGCCGGCACGACAGCCGAGGCCGAGACGGCATCGATTCCATTGCCGGAACTTCATGACGCCGAACCGCTCGCTGCTTCACAGCACTTTGCATCGGTGATCGCCGACGTCGCATACCAGTCCTTTGCCGTGCCGTTGCGTGCCCCGACGACGATTGGCTGGG
>DATICC010000409.1:0-5506 GCA_035457045.1 Woeseiaceae bacterium
ACCGGGAACTTTTCCTTGATCTCCCAGACGCGCCGCCCGGTGGTTGCGTCCCAGGCAATGAACGCTCCCAGATGCCCGCCGGGTCCGGGGGTGTACGGGATGTTGGCACTGACGTAGGGCGTACCGCGGATATACACCGCGTCGCCCGACTCCCAGTCCATGCAGAGGTTGTTGGTAGGCACATAAAAGAACCCGGTCTTCGGTGAGAATGACGCCGGCGATGCCGGGCTCTTGCCGCCCTCGAGATTCGGGCAGATGTTTTTCACCATGCCGCGCGACTTGCCGGTCAATTTCGCGGGATCCACCTCGGGGCGGCCGGTGGCGAGGTCGACCCGCTTCGCCCAATTGACCTCCACGTAGGGCTCGGCAACCAGCAGTTCACCCGTGCCGCGATCCAGCGTATAGGCGAATCCGTTCTTGTCGAAGTGCACCAGCACGTTGCGGCGCTCCTCGCCGATAGTGAGTTCGGTGAGGATGTTCTCCGCGTTGGCGTCGTAATCCCAGTTGTCGTTCGGCGTGAACTGGTAGGCCCAGACCAGTGCGCCATCGCCCGGCCGGCGTGCCAGCACGCTGGAACTCCACTTGTTGTCGCCGGGACGCTGCTCGGAGTTGTAGGGACCGGGGTTGCCGGTGCCGTAGTACACGAGATCCAGCTGCGGGTCGTACGAGAGCCAGCCCCAGACCGGCGCCCCGCCGCGTTGCCAGGAATCACCGGACCAGCTCTCCAGCGCGATTTCGGTGCCCTTGTCGTACCAGGAATTGAAGGTGCCCGGCATCGCCAGCACCACGCTGTCCGGGCCCATGTTGCGAGCCGTCCAGAGCACCGCACCGCTTGCGAGGTCGAGAGCTTTGAGCCAGCCGTGGATACCAAACTCGCCGCCCGAAGGCCCGACCAGCACGCGCTCGCCGATCACCAGCGGCGCCATGGTGATGGTCTCGCCGGAGGCGAGTTCCGCGACCTTGGTCTTCCACAATTCGCGACCGGTCTCGGCATCTACCGCAACGGTGCGACCGTCCAGCAGGTTGTAGACGATTTTCCCCTCGGCGTAGACGGCGCCGCGGTTCACCGCATCACAGCAGGCCACGCCCACCGCGGCCGGGTTCACGTCCGGGCGGTACTTGAAGCGCAGCGGGTAGTCCTCTTTGCGGAGATCGAATGCGTACAGGACGTTGGGATAGGGCGTGACCATGTAGAGCGTTCCGTCCACGACCAGCGGCTGGCCTTCGTGGCCGCCGAGCACCCCGGTGGAGAAGGTAAAGGTGGGTCGCAGCTTGCCGACGTTTTCTGCCGTGATCTCGGCAAGCTCGCTGTAGCGGGTGGCGCCCAGGTCCTTGCCAGGACGCGTCCACTGGCCATCGTCCTCGGCCTGGACAGTCGCAGCAAAAGCCGTGGCGAAAATCAGCGTGCCGAAGACCGCGTGCAAACCGATAGTGCTCATTGGCCATGTGTAGCACTTGGCAGCGAAGGCCGCAATCGGGAAAAGGTGTCAGGCTTAATTTCCCCGGACAGTTCGGTCACTGTCCCCAAACCCCTGCGTTCACGCATTGCGCAACCAGATGAGCACCGGCACCGAATTCGTAAACGCCGGTGAAGCCAAGGTTGTCGCTTGCATCGAAGTACACAATGAATCAATTGGCGAGACCTGCAGGAAATCCATCTCGGGCACCGTAGCCGACTAGACATTAATCTTCCGCCGCAATTGCGACCAAATGACACACGACATGCAGGATGCGAGGCACCACCAGAAACGGATTCACCAGGTCCGACCTTATTTGGGTGTTGGACAATGTGGCCCTTATGCAAAGCAGATCAGGACAGCGCAGCCGCCCGACTGCGGCAAGGTGCTGCTCGCTCGTCGCGAACTGCCGGACGCCGAAGCCGCGTTGCGCACCGCGCTCGATCTGCGGCGCCGTCAGTATGGCGATTCAAGTATGTACGTGGCTGATCCGGCGGCATTGCTCGCTCGCTGCCTGCTGGAAGCCGGCCGTCTCGCCGAGGCGGAGGAACTCCTGCTCGCGAGCTACCCTATCCTTGTGGCGGAACTGGGAGCTGAGTTCAGGGAAACCCGGGCGGCCCGTCAGTCACTCGCAGACCTGTATACAATCTGGGGCAAACCGGCACAGGCTGATGCCTATCGCTCCCCCTGAGTGTCAATTCGGTGACAGTGCCCGCGGAAAGGGTGTTGTCGGAAAAGGTGTCCAGAAAAGGTGTCAGGTTTATTTTCCCGGAAAATAAACCTGACACCTTTTCTGAAGGGAACTGGCATCGCTCCCCGCCTGTCATTAAAGTGGTCTGGCGGGACAACAAGAATCAGCGAGGCATTCCCGATGAAACGACTATTGGCGGCGCTTACCGGCGCCCTGCTTTCACTCTGTGCGCAGGCACAGGACGACCTGCCGTTTACCGTCGAACCCGTAACGTCCTTCGACCAGCCCTGGGCCATGGCCTTCCTGCCGGATGGGCGCCTGCTGGTCACGGAGAAGAAAGGCTCACTCTTAATCGTCGGCCAGGACGGCGTGAAGTCCCGTCCGGTCAGCGGCATGCCGGATGTCGACTACGGCGGCCAGGGCGGGCTCGGCGATGTCGCCATCCATCCGGATTTCGCGGAGAACGGGGTCGTTTATCTGAGCTACGCCGAAGGCGGTCCGGGCGATACGCGCGGCGCGGCCGTCATGCGCGCGGTGCTCAATGCGACCGATCGGCCTTACCTTTCCGATGCGGAAGTGATCTGGCGGCAATACCCGAAACTCGTTGGTTACGGCCATTACGGTCATCGCCTCCTGATCGACGACGACGGGTACTTGTGGATCTCTTCCGGCGATCGGCAAAAGTTCACGCCTGCGCAGGACATGCAGTCCAGTATCGGCAAGATAGTGCGCCTGCACGATGACGGCTCGGTCCCGGAGGACAACCCCTTCGTCGACTACACGACCGTCGATGCTTTCGTCGACGACGAGGGCGTCTACGGACAAGTCTGGTCACTGGGTCATCGCAATCCGCTCGGGATTGCTTTCGACCTCAACGGCCAGCTGTGGGAGATCGAGCACGGCCCGGCGGGCGGCGATGAGCTGAATCGCATCGTGCGCGGCGGCAATTACGGTTACCCGATCGTCTCGAACGGAGACCATTACGACGGCCGCGTGATTCCCGATCACGACACGCGTCCCGAGTTCCTGAAACCCGCTGCGTGGTGGACGCCGGTCATCTCGCCGGGAAACATGATCGTCTATAAGGGAGAGCTGTACTCCGGCTGGACCGGTGATGTGCTGGTCGCCGGGCTTTCCTCCAAGGCCATCATCCGCATCGAACTCGACGGCGAAAACGCCCGCGAGGCCGCACGTTACCCAATGGGCGCCCGCATTCGCGCCGTCGTCGAAGGCCCCGGCGGGACGCTCTGGGCGCTGGAGGATGAAGCCGAAGACAGCCAGGGCCGCCTGCTGAAGCTAACTCCGGGACAGTGACCGACACCCGGAAAAAGTGTCCGAAAAAGGTGTCCGGTTTATTTTCTTGAAAAAGGTGTTGAAAAAGGTGTCAGGTTTATTTTCTTAAGCAAGAAAATAAACCTGACACCTTTTTCGGTCTCGTGGGGAGCATAATCAGGAAGAGAAAGCGACACAGGCAACTGGCATGATCGAAACCCTGGGCAGTATCGGTGACTTCGCCGGCGGCGTCGGCGTCATCGTGACTCTTATCTATCTCGCGATCCAGATTCGGCAGAACACCCAGCAACTCGATCACAACTCCGAGCTCGTGCAGGCCAGCGCGGAGCTCGAGACGGCGCGTCTCCTCGCCGAATTTCACGCTTCGGCGGCCAACTCGCCGGACCTCGCACGACTCTGGAATCTCATGACAACGCCCGACCTGCTGAATGACACGGAACGCGCCCGGCTTCTCTGGTTTCTCGGCCAATACCTGTTTGTCGTCGAAGGCCTGTACCGACAGTTCCGGCGCGGCTTTTTGCCGGAGGAGTCCTGGGTGCCGCACGAACGTGCATTGGCCGGTGTGCTCCAGGTTGGCTGGATCTCGGAGTGGTTCGATTCCCGGATCGCCCCGTTGTCCGATGAATTTCACGCCACGGCCAGCCTTCTCCGCGATACGCCTCCGGGAGGCGCGTGGGAACATACCATCGTCGGCCACCGAGCCGCGGGAGGCTAGCCATGGAGTACCTGATCGGATTGGTTCTTGCACTGGGCGTACTGGGCGGCGCCACGGTTGTCGGCTTCGACCGCGAGCGCGTCTTCTATCCCGCGGTAACGATAACCATTGCTGGTTACTACGTGTTGTTCGCGGCGATGGCCGCGTCCGGGCCTGTGCTCGCAGCCGAGATCATCGCAGCCGGCGTATTCGTGCTGCTTGCGGCGATCGGTTTCAGGACCAGCCTCTGGCTGGTCGCCGCCGCGCTCGCCGGTCATGGCGTTTTCGACTTCGTGCATCACCACTTCATCGAAAATCCCGGCGTGCCGGAATGGTGGCCCGGCTTCTGCATGACATTCGATGTGGTGGCCGGTGCCTACCTGGCTGTACTGCTGACCAGGCGGCCTGCGCTGATAAATCGGGGACAGTGACCGATCTGCAAAAGGGTGCCGGATCAATTTTCCCCGAAAAATAGACCCGGCACCTTTTTCCGATTAGGCCTATCTGCGGTATTCTTGGGTTGGCAACACGCTTGGCACAGCTCCGGAGGATTCATCATGTTCAAGAAGTCCCGTGAGGACGTCGACTCCAAACCCATGCCGCCTTTGCGCATCGGCGAGCAGCAGCCCATACGGCCCAGGAATGTTTCCGTCATCGGCCCGACCCTGGTCTTCCGGGGCGAATTGTCGGCCGATGAGGACCTGGTGATCGAGGGCACGATCGAGGGCACCATTGCCCATCACAAGAAGAACCTCACCATCGGCCCGAAAGGCAAAGTCTCGGCCGACATACACGCGAGTTCGGTGCTCGTCGAAGGCCTGCTCGATGGCGACATACACAGCGACGGGCTGGTATCGCTGGCCAAAGGCGCGACCGTGAACGGCAATATCTATTGCATGCGGCTCGTCATGCAGGACGGCGCCCGCTTCAACGGCAAGGTCGAAATGGAGAAGCAATCGCCGCTGAAGATCGCGCCAAAACCGGAAGCCGTGGACGACTCGCGAGCCGGCCCTAACAGCCTGTCGGCATAAATACAGTAGGAGCCCTGCACGACCGCCATGGATGGCGGAAGTGCCGAAAACGCAGGAGCAGTTTTCGGCGAGCGGGCGACCGGCGATGATTGCCATAGCACGTGTAGGAGCGAGCAGTGCTCGCGACGCGATGACCGAAATCCCGCCAAGTCAAAGCTCCGCGTCGCGCGCAGTGCGCGCTCCTACAGTTCTTCCACGACACATGGTACGGACCGGGGTTAGGTCACCGTCCCTGAATTACGTATACTGCGCACTTTCCGGGGAGCCTGACAAAAACCAATGGCGTTCTTCGCCGAGCTCAAGCGACGTAACGTGGTACGCATCGGCATCGCCTATGTCG
>DATICC010000410.1:0-4567 GCA_035457045.1 Woeseiaceae bacterium
CTGAGTTTAGTCCAGCTGCATCAGACAGTCACTGCGGTCATGGATTCCTCTGCCCTCCACGCCGACCTGTCGATCGACCAGTGTTCAGAAGTCCGTGCCCAAGTCCATAGCGGAAAAGCACGTTTCTTCGAGGGGTTCTTGTGTTCCAGCGGAGAGGGTGGGATTGACTCGCATCGCCGGGTGGCGATGCTCGCCCCTTGCGGGGCGCCTTCGGCGTCCAAAACGCTGGCGCGTTTTGACTCGGGCCATCCATGGCCCTCGCCCTCGCGGGTGCTCGGGCCGCTTTGCGGTCCAAATCGGCAGTCCTGCCGATTTGTGTCGAACCAGTGGGTTCGTCCACACACCCATCTCCGGTAAACAAAAAAGGAGCCACAAGGGCTCCTTTTTTATTTACTGGCGGAGAGGGTGGGATTCGAACCCACGGTACGGTGAACCGTACTCCTGATTTCGAGTCAGGTACAATCGACCACTCTGCCACCTCTCCATATTCGATAAAACGTCAGCCCTGGCCCTTGGTCTTGGTCTTTCCGGCCATGGCATGTCGTTCGATGTAGTCGATCATCATACCAGCCACGTCCTTGCCGGTGGCGCCTTCGATGCCTTCGAGCCCGGGGGAGGAGTTGACCTCCATGATGACCGGGCCGTGATTCGACCGCAAAATATCGACGCCTGCAACATTCAAGCCCAGGATTTTTGCTGAACGGACCGCCGTCGAGCGTTCCTCGGGCGTGATTTTGATCAGTTTGGCCTTGCCGCCGCGGTGCAGGTTGGAGCGGAATTCGCCTTCCGCGGCCTGGCGTATCATCGCCGCCACTACCTTTTCGCCGATGACAAAGCAGCGTATGTCCGCGCCCTTGGCTTCCTTAATGAACTCCTGCACCAGGAAATTGGCGCGCAGCCCGCGAAACGCTTCCACCACGCTGGCGGCGGCATTGCGTGTTTCGGCGAGCACCACGCCGGTACCCTGGGTGCCCTCGAGCAACTTGACGACGACCGGGGCGCCGCCGACCAGGTTCAACAGATCCTGGGTATCGTCCGGCGAATGCGCAAAGCCGGTTACCGGCAGGCCGATACCCTTGCGGGAGAGCAGCTGCAGGCAGCGCAACTTGTCCCGCGAGCGGGATATGGCCACGGACTCGTTCAGGCTGAAGGTACCCATCATCTCGAACTGACGCACCACGGCCGTACCGTAAAATGTCACGGATGCGCCGATGCGCGGTATGACGGCATCGAATCCCTCGAGGATTGTGCCGTTGTAATGAATACTCGGCTTGAAACTCGCTATGTTCATGTAGCAGCGCAAGTGATTGATGACCTGCACCTCGTGGCCACGCTGTTGCGCGGCCTGCACCAGCCGCGAAGTCGAATACAGCTTGCGATTGCGCGAAAGTATGGCGATCTTCATGGGTGAGTATCCTTTGACGCCGATCGTGGGCGGCGGGTCAGGTAAGACTTTGCCGGATCCACGATCGCCCTCTCGTTCAATGCGGTCCTGCCAAGCAACAGGCGAAAGCGCATGTCGTCGCGGGCGGTCAACGATATTTCGATGGGCCAGCGCCGTCCGGCCATGACGAGATCGGTTTCGATGATGAATCTCGCTTCCCGGTGGCCGCCGGAATCCGACACCATGCGTTCATCCTTGATGCGTGCTTCGCAGACCTGCTCGAACACCACATTACGCTGCTTCGGGTGCATCCTGAAGCGCACCCACGGCACGCCATCCTTGTCGAAGGTGTCGACCTGGAAGGCATGCAGTGCCGAGGTTCTTGCGCCGGTATCGATCTTGGCCTTGATCCGCCGTATGCCGAGCGCCGGCAGTTTCACCCACTCGCGCCAGCCGCATACGATCAGCCCCCCGGATGCACTTTGCACGGTTAGCCCCAATTGGTGTCCAGTCCGTGCGCCTCGTAAAAGTCGTCCACGGTCGCTTTGGCCTCCCGCGTATTGTCGAATCTCGCCAGATGCACCAACGCATCGCCTTCGTGTGCCAGCGGCGAGGTGCTCCGGCCAATTACCAGCCCTGGTTCGGAAGCGACCACGTCCACTTCCACTTCGCCAAACGGATCGTTGACCCTCGCCAGGACCTGCCCGGCCGACACCCGTTCGCCAAGCCTGCAGCGGGCCGTTATAAGCCCGCTGATTGGCGCACGAACCCAGGTGGTCGAGTTGGCATAGGTCGGCGCGATGGCTTTGTCCGGCCGCGCCGATGGCGGCAACATGCCGAGCACGCGAAGGACGCGCACTATACCGCGCACACCCGCTTTGATCGAGAGTTCGTCGAAGCGCAACGCTTCGCCGCACTCATAAAGCAGGGTGGGCTTGCCTTCGCGGGAAGCGTACTGGCGCAGCGTACCGTCACGGACCGCGGCGTCGATGGCGACGGGTGCGCCGAAGGCGTCGGCCATCTTGCGCACCACCGGGTCCGACAGGTTGGCGCGAATCTGCGGCAGGTTGGTCCTGTTGACCGCACCGGTGTGCAGGTCAATGCCGAAATCGGACTGCGCGACGATTTCCGTCGCGACGAGGTTCGCGATACGGGCCGCGATCGAGCCGGTCTCGCGGCCCGGAAAGGAACGGTTGAGATCGCGGCGATCCGGCAGGTATCGGGACTGGTTGAGAAAGCCGAAGACATTGCAGATCGGGATCGCCAGCAGGCAGCCGTTCAGCGTTTTCGGAGTCACGCGTTTCTGCAGGCGCTTGATGATCTCGATGCCGTTCAGTTCGTCGCCGTGCAGTGCCGAGGTGATGAAAAATGTTGGCCCGGCCTGCCGGCCGTGGATAACGTGTACCGGCATGGAAAGAGTGGTGTGCGTGTAGAGATTCGCGAGCGGCAGGTCCACCGTGGCCCGCTTGCCCGCAGGAACCTGCACACCGCCCACCTTGATCGTTCTTTCTGACATGTCTTCGATGTGTCCTGATGGTCGATCGCGTCGCAGCGATGCACCGTGAGGCTGTGCCAGCCCGGCGCTTGCAGGCACAATTGTGACCACCGCCTTCAAGCGTCGCCTTGATTGCAAAATTGCTGGCGGTGAAATTTGTCAGAGCGTATCTTGATACGTACCACTCTGCCAAATCGATCGCATCCGGGCAGGCCAATATCGAAACGCGACTTCGCCGGCAAAATCACGGAGACCAGCGAATGAACACTGAAGAAATGACAACCTGGGAGTTGCTGCGCGAGACCCTGGAGACAGGGGACGAGGACCAGCTGCGGGCGGTGATTGCAGATCTGCCGACGGCAGAGGCGACGCAGGCCCTGTTGCACCTCGACCAGAACGAGCAAAAGGACATCCTGGTTGCCCTGGATCCCGCAGATGCCGCCGACCTGATCGAGGAATACCCCGATCAACCGGCATTGGACCTGATCGAAACGCTGTCCGCCAACGAGGCGGCTTCCATTCTGAAGGAAGTCGAAAGCGACGTTCAGGCCGACCTGTTGCAGGAAATCGACGAGGACGATGTCGCGGCGATCCTCGCAAGCATGGAACCGGCTGCCGCCGCGGATGCTCGCGCACTTGCGAGCTTCCCGCCGGATTCCGCCGGCGGCCTGATGCACCCGCATGTGTTTCGCTTTTCCACGTCTTCGAAAGTCGCGGACGTGCTCGACCTGTTCGTGTCCAGCGACGAGGACTTCGAGCGCTACCGCGGACACCATCCCTACGTCGTGGATGCGAGGGGTCGACTGGTCGGCGTCATTTCACTGCGGAACCTGTTGCTGTCGGCGAGGACCCGGCAACTCACCGAGATCATGACAGCGCCGATGAGTGTGAAAGCATCGGCCAGTATCGAGGAGGTCGAAGCAATCTTCGACGAAGAGGACTTCCTCGGCGTACCGGTGGTCGATGACGACGGAGTTCTGCTCGGCGCAATATCGCGCTCGACACTGGCCGACGAATTGCGCGATCGCGCAGGCATGGACCAGATGAAACAGCAGGGTATCGTCGAGGACGAACTGCGGTCGATGCCACTGTCGGTCCGTACCCGTCGACGGCTGTCGTGGCTCAGCCTCAACATATTGCTGAATATCATGGCGGCAAGCGTGATTGCCATTTACGAGGACACGCTGGCAGCCGTCATTGCTCTCGCGGTGTTCCTGCCGATCGTGTCCGACATGAGCGGCTGCTCCGGATTCCAGGCCGTGGCCGTCAGCATGCGAGAGCTGACGCTGGGTGTCATCAAACCGACCGAATTCTTCCGCGTGTGGCGCAAGGAGGCCGGCGTCGGGATCATCAACGGCATCATCCTCGGCGTGCTGCTCGGCATTGCCGCCTGGATGTGGAAAGGCAACCCATGGCTCGGGATCGTGGTCGGCTCTGCACTCGCTCTGAATACCCTGATCGCGGTATCAATCGGCGGTTGCGTGCCGTTGTTGCTGAAACACTTCCGGATCGACCCGGCGGTGGCCTCCGGACCGGTACTGACCACGATCACCGACATGGCGGGTTTCTTCCTGGTGCTGAGCATCGCGGCGGCCGCCATGCCATTGCTGGCCTAGGCCTGTCATCGCGTCGCGCCGGCGACCTCGCAAAGCTGGCGCTGCGCCGGTGGAAACGTGCCGCTAATCCTT
>DATICC010000411.1:0-4815 GCA_035457045.1 Woeseiaceae bacterium
CTGCTGACGATCTGTTCCACGGTGACCAACCGGTCGGCACAGGCGCTGCCGTACCCGCTGGTACATGTCTCATTGACCGATCGCTGGGAGGAGATCCTGGGCAGCGTCGTGCTGGAGCCGAAAAACTACCTTGCTGAGGTACCGGAGTCCTGTCCCGCGGCGTCGGCCGGTGGCCTCGACCCGAGCAGGCCGGTAGCCGCTGGGAACAAATTCACGGCCGTCATGCGCATCGTACTGCCATCGGCCGAAGCGACCGGATTCAAACTCAACGTCTGTTACCGTGTCGATCCGCAGCGCGTGCGCTGCGCGACCGAAGATTTCAAGGAATAGCGGCGCAGACGGCGGTAGAATAAAGCGTCACCCGGATCAGCCTCCCCGCGGAAAATCATCGTGCGTATTGGCCCTTACGAGCTGTCGAGTCCTTTTGTGCTTGCGCCAATGGCGGGCATAACCGATGCACCGTTTCGCAGGCTGTGCCGGCATTTCGGCGCGGGCATGACGACCTCGGAGATGACGACCGCCGATGTCAGCCTCTGGCACACGGAGAAATCGCGGCGCCGGCTGGACCTCGATCTCGATGCCGAACCCGTCGTCGTGCAGATCGCCGGCGCGGTTCCCGGGCAGCTTGCCGAGGCGGCGCGGCTGTGCCAGGACCGCGGCGCACAAATCATTGATATCAATATGGGTTGCCCGGCGAAGAAAGTCTGCAACAGGCTTGCCGGATCAGCCCTGTTGCAGGACGAGGTGCTGGTCGCGCAGATACTGCATGCTGTGGTGTCTGCGGTGACTGTGCCTGTAACGCTGAAGATTCGCACCGGCTGGGACCCGCAGAACAGGAACGGTGTCCGCGTCGCCAGGATCGCGGAGGATTGCGGTGTGCAGTCTCTTGCCGTACACGGACGTACGCGCGCCTGCCGGTTTCGCGGCGAAGCCGAGTACGAAACCGTTGCGCAGATCAAAGCCAGCGTGAAAATCCCCGTGATTGCCAATGGTGATATCAATACTTTGCAGAAGTCGCTTGAAGTATTGCGGCTAAGCGGGGCTGACGCGGTGATGATAGGTCGCGCAGCACAAGGCCGTCCGTGGTTCTTTCGTGAGCTCAATCATTACCTGCAAACGGGCGAAACTGTTCTGCCGCTAGAAAAAAACAAAGTCCGTGATATCATTCTTGCCCACCTAAGCGACCTGTACCAGTTTTATGGGGAAACAACTGGCGTTCGGGTGGCTCGCAAGCACCTTACCTGGTATTGCGCCGGTCTGAAAAATGCAGAAGTCTTTCGCTCGCAAGTAGTGCGGGTAGACAGTGCGTCCGAGCAGCTTCGGCTCACGCAGGAGCACTTTGCCACGCAGTCCGGCGACGAATTGCTGGCGGCCTGAGTGTCGGGTGCGGATCGACGGGATACTGACAGAGACATGCACGTGCCGTGGCAGCCAACAGACGCAGAAGAATAAAAAATTGAAAACCTTGAAGAATGACAAGCCGCTCAGGAAGCACACGGAAGAAGCGCTGCGCAGCTATTTCGCCAGCCTTAACGGTGACCGTCCCGGAGATTTGTACGACCTGGTCATGGGCGAGGTCGAGCAGCCCCTGTTCAAGGCTGTAATGGACTACACGCAGGGCAACCAGAGCCAGGCTGCCGGAATCCTCGGTATCAACCGCGGCACCTTGCGAAAGAAACTGAAGTCCTACGCCCTGATCCGGTAAAGGCTCCGCATGTTCACAATCCGCCGTGCGCTTATCAGTGTCTCTGATAAGCGCGGACTGATTCCATTCGCCCGGGGCCTCGCCGGCCTTGGCATAGAGATACTTTCCACCGGCGGCACCTGCCGGCAACTCACGGAGGCCGGTATCCAGGCGATCGAAGTTTCGTCACGGACCGGATTCCCGGAGATCATGGGAGGCCGGGTAAAAACCCTGCACCCGGTGATTCACGGCGGCCTGCTCGGGCGGCGCGGAATCGACGATGCGGTGATGCAGCAACACGGCATCGCACCCATCGATCTGCTCGTGGTCAACCTGTACCCCTTCGAGGAAACGGTGAGCCGCAGTGACGCAACCATCGACCAGGCGATAGAGAATATCGATATCGGCGGCCCGGCGATGATCCGGGCAGCAGCGAAAAACCATGCCGGCGTCGCGGTCGTCGTCGACCCGGACGAGTACGACGGCCTCCTGGGCGCTATCCGCGATCGGCTGCTGGACCTCGAGTTCCGTCGCAAACTTGCGGCGAAGGCCTACGCGCATACGGCGAGTTACGATACCGCGATCACGCGCTACCTGTCCGACCCGACCGGCGATTCCTTGCTGGGCGAGCGATTCCTTTATTCGGGCGGCCGCATCTGTACCTTGCGCTACGGCGAGAATCCACATCAGCAGGCCGCCTTCTACCGCGACCAGACGCCGGTCATCGGGTCCCTGGCAACCGCGCGGCAACTGCAGGGCAAGGAACTCTCCTACAACAACATCGCCGACAGCGATGCGGCACTCGAGTGCGTCCGGCAATTCGACGAACCTGCCTGCGTGATCGTGAAACATGCCAACCCCTGCGGCGTCGCAATCGACAAGGACATCCTGTCCGCCTACGATCGCGCCTTTCGCACCGACCCGACTTCCGCCTTCGGCGGAATTATTGCGCTCAACCGTCCGCTGGATCAGGCCACCGCACGAAGCATCCTCGAACGGCAGTTCGTCGAAGTCATCATTGCGCCGGAGGTCGACGAAGGAGCGCTGGCGGTCCTGGCCGGCAAGGCCAACGTTCGCGTACTGCGTACCGGTGAGTGGCGGAACAGCAAGCCGGCGGGATTCGAATTCAGGAAAGTCTCGGGCGGATTGCTGGTGCAGACGAGCGACGATGGCTGCATTACAGCCGAACAGCTCGAGGTCGTTACCGCGCGGGCACCGGATGGCGCCGAAATGCGCGACCTGCAGTTCGCGTGGCGGGTCGCGAAGTACGTGAAGTCGAATGCCATCGTGTTTTGCCGCGACCTCATGACCATTGGCGTGGGAGCCGGACAGATGAGCAGGCTCTACAGCACGCGGATTGCCGCGCTGAAGGCGACGGACGAGGGCTTGCAGGTCGCCGGTTCGGTCATGGCGTCCGACGCGTTCTTTCCGTTTCGCGACGGTATCGACGCCGCCGCCGAGTACGGCATCGCCGCGATCATCCAGCCGGGAGGTTCGCTGCGGGACGACGAAGTCATCGCGGCGGCGAACGAGCACGGCATGGCCATGGTGTTTACCGGGATGCGGCATTTCCGGCATTGACGGCATTGCGTCAATTCTGTGCCACGGGATATATCGGTTCCATGAAAATTCTGATCATCGGCAGCGGCGGACGTGAGCATGCACTGGCATGGAAATGTGCACAGTCGCCCTTGGCCGACGACGTGATCGTCGCGCCGGGAAATGCCGGCACCGCACTCGAGCCGGGCGTGCGCAACATCGCAATCGCCGCGGACGACATCGACGGTCTTCTGGACTTTGCCCGCCGCGAGGCGGTTGGCCTGACCATCGTCGGACCGGAAGTGCCGCTGGTGGCCGGGATCGTCGATCGATTTGAGGCCGCCGGCCTGCAATGCTTCGGCCCGCGCGCAGCCGGCGCGCAGCTCGAAGGGTCGAAGGCCTTCGCCAAGCAGTTTCTCAAACGGCACGGCATCCCTACCGCCAGTTACGAAACCTTCACCGAACTCACCCCCGCGCTCGCCTGTATTCGCAAGCTGGGCGCACCGATCGTCGTCAAGGCGGATGGGCTGGCGGCTGGCAAAGGCGTGGTGGTAGCCCACACCGTCGAAGACGCCGAACGTGCAGCCACGGACATGCTGGCTGCCGGCAGTTTCGGCAAGGCGGGCGCGAGAATCGTCATCGAGGAGTTTCTCAAGGGCGAGGAAGCGAGTTTTATCGTCATCACGGACGGCAAGGATGTGCTGCCGATGGCGAGCTCGCAGGATCACAAAGCGCGCGACGATGGCGACACCGGACCGAATACCGGCGGCATGGGCGCCTATTCGCCGGCCCCGGTGGTCAGCGCTGCCATGCAGCGTCGCATCCTCGATGAAATCATTTACCCGACACTCGAAGGTCTGCGGGCGGACGGCATTCGCTACACCGGTTTTCTCTACGCGGGCCTCATGATAACGCCCGACGGTACGCCGAAAGTGATCGAATTCAATTGTCGCATGGGCGATCCGGAAACCCAGCCGATCATGGTGAGATTGCGATCCGACCTCGTGGCACTTTGCCAGGCCGCGCTCGCCGGACAACTGGCGCAGTTCGTGGCGGAATGGGACCCGCGCGCATCATTGGGCGTGGTCATGGCGGCCGGCGGATACCCGGGTGAGTACCGCCGACACGACGCCATCAGCGGCTTGTTCGATGCCGATGGCGAGGACTGCAAGATCTTCCACGCCGGCACGGCCGTCGACGACGATCGCATCGTTACCTCGGGCGGGCGCGTGCTGTGTGTCGTGGGCCTTGGCGACACCGTGGGAGAAGCCCGGGATCGCGCCTATGCCGGGGTCGGCCATATCCACTGGGCCGACGCTTACTATCGCAAGGACATCGGGCACCGGGCGATAGGCAGGGATGCGCACTGACGCCGTGACCCTCACTCCTGAGCAAGCCGGAGTAGCCATTCGCGATGTGCTGCCGCAGTTCGCGGCGCAGAAAGTCACCTTGGCCGATGCCTGCGGACGGATCCTGCGGCAAACCGTCATAGCGGAACGCGATCAGCCGCCATTCGATCGCGTCATGATGGACGGTGTTGCACTGCGGTTTGAGGCTTTGCGCAAAGGCTTGCGCAAGTTCCGCATCCAGGG